>SLEW01000285.1 GCA_007124575.1 Bacteroidales bacterium
ATCTCAGCAGCAGCAGAGTATTGGTACGATCAGCAATTTGCCCTTCGTGCCGGATATTTTTATGAGCACGAAATGAAGGGAAACAGGAAATATTTTACCTTTGGCTTAGGCTTGAAATACAATGTTTTTGGACTTGATTTCGCCTATCTTGTACCGGTGGCTCAGCGCAGCCCACTGGAGAATGTACTTCGATTTTCATTGACATTTGATTTTGAGGCATTGTGGCAACAAGCGGATTCATGATTCGCACAGGCTTCGGATATGACGTACATCCCCTGGTTACCGGCAGATCCCTGGTAATTGGGGGATGTTTGATTCCGCACCATAAAGGTGCCGATGGCCACTCGGATGCCGATGTGCTCATACATGCCTTAATAGACGCACTTTTGGGTGCTGCAGCCTTACGCGATACAGGCTATCATTTCCCTGATCATGATCCATTCTATAAAAATGCGGATAGCAGGCAACTTCTCATAACGTGCATGAGGTTGATTCGCGCAAAAGGGTATGAGCTGGGAAATGTGGATGCAACCGTTTGCCTGGAGCAACCCAGGTTGTCAGATTATATTCCTGAGATGCAAAAGGTGTTAGCCGAAACTATGGATGTGGAGGCCGGCCAGGTGGGCATTAAGGCTACCACCACGGAACGGCTGGGATTTGTTGGCAGGGAGGAAGGGATTGCTGCCTATGCAGTGGCCCTGTTGGTGAAGTCATCGTCGTAGCTCAAAACTCTCTCCCAGATATAACCTGCGCACCTCTTCGTCACCGGCCAGGTCTTCTGCCGTGCCGGCTTTTAAAATAGAACCTTCGAACAAAAGATAGGCCCGTTCCGTAATGCTTAGGGTCTCATGTACGTTGTGGTCGGTGATGAGCACGCCGATGTTCCTTTCCTTAAGCTGGGATACAATATTCTGGATGTCCTCCACCGCGATGGGGTCTACTCCGGCAAAAGGCTCATCCAGCAATATGAAATTGGGGTCTGTTGCCAGCGAGCGGGCAATCTCCGTACGGCGGCGCTCGCCCCCGGATAAGGTGATCCCCTTGCTTTTCCTGATGTATTGAAGGCCAAATTCATCAAGCAGACTTTCCAGCTTTTCTTTCTGCTCCTCTTTATTTTTATCGGTGAACTCCAGAACGGCCCTGATGTTGTCCTCTACGCTTAGGCTTCTGAAAACGCTTGCCTCCTGAGCCAGATAGCCGATGCCTCGCATCGCACGCTTGTACATGGGCTCCGGTGTAATATTTTCCTTGTCGAGATGGATGGTTCCCTTGTTGGGTTTTATCAGACCCACGATCATGTAGAAAGTGGTCGTCTTGCCGGCCCCATTGGGCCCCAGCAAGCCCACAATCTCGCCCTGGCTCACTTCCACAGAGACGTGATTCACTACCACGCGCTTCTTGTATTTTTTTACCAGGTCCTTGGTGTATAACTTCATTGTAATGTATGATGTTTTATTTGCAACCTTACGTGCATTATGCTTCCCGCCCGCCCCACTCTTCGCACAGCCTCTGGTGCTCAGCACCCGGCTGTCAACGCTATGTTCCCTCTTTATCGTTTTCGCACCCCCGCAACCTCGCCCGGTGAGTGCCCAGAGCTCCGCGCTCTTTATATAATCCCTTCATCCAGGATATCATGGAGGTGTACGATACCTTTGTACTCGCCTTCATCTACAACGAGCAATTGGGTGATATTATTTTCGCGCATCAGCTGCAGGGCATCTACGGCAAGGGTTTTACCGGGGATGCTTTTAGGGTTTTTGGTCATGATATCCTTAGCGCTCAGCTCCCTGATGTCTTCACCCTTTTCAAGCATTCGGCGCAAATCGCCGTCAGTGATGATGCCAACCAGGTCGCGGTTTTCAAGTACCGCTGTCATGCCCAGCCTTTTGCCGGATATTTCCACTATCAGGCTTGGAATATCTGTGTCAGGGCTAACGGCGGGTCTGGCATTTTTGGGGTAAAGGTTTTCGGCTTTCAGATAAAGCTGTTTGCCGAGGGATCCTCCGGGATGATATTTGGCAAAATCGTCAGCAGTAAAGCCCCTGCAGTGCAGCAGTGCGAGGGCTATGGCATCTCCCATCACAAGTTGTGCAGTAGTGCTGCATGTGGGAGCCGGGTTTCCTGGTGTTGCTTCTTTTTCCACGGTGGTATTGATCACATGGTCAGACTGTTTTGCCAGGTATGAGGAGGTGTTGCCTACCATGCCGATCAGACATGCACCCAGGGTCTTGAGCATGGGGGTGAGTACCTTGATTTCCGGGGTGTTTCCACTGTTGGAAATACAAATGACCACGTCTGAGCCCTGTATGATGCCCAAATCACCATGGATTGCATCTCCTGCGTGCATGAATATGGCAGGTGTGCCGGTGGAATTAAAGGTAGCCACGATTTTGTTTGCGATGATCGCACTTTTACCTATTCCGGTAACCACAATGCGACCCGTACAGGTAAGGATTTCGTTGACAGCCGCCACAAAAGAATCGTCAATACTTGATTTGAGGCGGTTTATCGCCTTGTATTCAGCTTCTATAATAGAGATGGCTGTTCGCTTGATTTCTTTTTTGTTCTCCACTGTAAAATGAATATTGAAAAATATTGTTCAAGAAGGTTTTAAGTATTATATTTACATTATACAACAAAAGTACAATACAAACCTACGTGATTTTTCTTAAAATGCATGAAAAATCCTTTTTGAATGATTTAAACCCGCTTTTTGGTTGCCCGCAGTGCAGTCAGTCAGCAAAAAAAGAGAATAATTACTGTGATGGAGGTAAAAAGCAGTGTATCGCTACGTGAGCTGCTCAGGCAGATTTTCGGTTATGGTGCCTTCAAGGGTGATCAGGAGGCCATTGTAAAAAGTTTATTAGGTGGAAATGATACATTTGTCATCATGCCTACGGGCGGTGGCAAATCCATGTGTTATCAGCTCCCGGCGCTGATAGGGGAGGGAACAGCCATCGTGGTTTCCCCTTTGATCGCGCTTATGAAAAACCAGGTGGATGCCATCAGGAACTTTGCTTCCTTTGACGGTATCGCCCATGTGCTCAATTCATCCCTTACCAGGGCAGAGGTAAACCAGGTAAAAAGTGACCTGAGCAGTGGTGTCACAAAACTGCTGTATGTGGCACCGGAGTCTCTGACAAAAGAGGCCAATGTGGAATTTTTGAAAACCATAGACATTTCTTTCTTTGCTGTGGATGAAGCACACTGTATCTCGGAATGGGGTCATGATTTCAGGCCTGAATACAGACGCCTCAGGCCTATCATTGATGCCTTTGATAAAAAGGTCTCCATAATCGCCCTCACAGCTACAGCAACACCAAAGGTGCAACAGGATATCCAGAAAAACCTGGCTATGCAGGAGGCAAAACGTTTTGTCTCGTCCTTTAACAGGCCCAACCTTTATTATGAGATCCGGCCCAAAACGAATCACATCACCCGCGACATCATCCGTTACGTAAAGTCACAGGAAGGCAAGTCAGGCATCATCTATTGCCTTAGCCGCAAAAAGGTGGAAGAGCTTGCAGCCACACTTCAGGTGAACGGCATCAGGGCATTGCCCTATCATGCAGGTCTCGATTCTGCCGTGCGTGTCTCCAACCAGGATCAGTTTCTCATGGAAGACGCCGATGTGATCGTGGCAACCATCGCTTTTGGGATGGGCATCGATAAACCAGATGTCCGTTTTGTGATACATCACGACTTTCCTAAAAGCCTGGAGGCCTATTACCAGGAAACCGGCCGTTCAGGACGCGATGAGGGAGAAGGCAACTGTATCGCCTTTTATTCCTACGATGACATCCAAAAAATGGAGAAATTCCTCAAAGGGAAACCCGTGGCAGAGCAGGAAATTGGCATGCAACTGCTTATGGAAACGGTGGCTTATGCTGAATCCGCCATATGTCGCAGGAAAACCCTGCTGAATTACTTTGGGGAGGTGTATGAAAAAGAAAACTGCGGTTCTTGTGATAATTGTTTAAATCCTAAAGAAAAGTTTGAGGGAAAAGAATATATTTGCCAGCTGTTAGAAACCGTGCTTGCGGTTAAAGAGATATTCAAACCAAAACATGTAATCCACGTACTTATGGGAAAAAGTACCACTGCCGTGAAGTCCTGCAAACATAACCAGCTGGAGGTTTTTGGCAAAGGTGCCGACAAAGATGAAAAGTTCTGGTATTCCGTCCTGAGGCAGGCATTGATAGAACGTCTGCTCGAGAAAGACATCGAAGATTACGGAACGCTGAAAGTGAGCGACAGGGGCAAAACCTTTCTGAAACAGCCCGAATCGGTTATGATGAGTAAGGATCACGACTATGACAGTCCGGAAGAAGCCGACAGCATGGGTGGCATGGCTCAGAAAACCAGTGCTACCGACCATGTGTTGTTTTCGCTCCTGAAAGACCTGCGCAAACAGATAGCAAGAAAACACAACTTACCTCCTTTTGTCATTTTCCAGGATCCATCACTGGAAGATATGGCTATACAGTACCCGATCAAACTGGATGAGCTCAAGCAGATCACCGGGGTGGGTTCAGGAAAGGCGGAAAGATTTGGCCGCCCTTTTATCGACCTCATAGCCCGCTATGTGAAAGACAACGAGATTGAACGACCCATGGATATGGTCGTCAAATCGGTGGTAAACAAATCCGGACTAAAAGTATACCTGATCCGGAACATCGACCGCAAGGTGTCGCTCGAAGACCTGGCTGATGCAAAAGGACTTGACTTTGAAGATCTCCTGCAGGAACTTGAAAGCATTGTGGCATCCGGGACTAAAATTGACATCCGCTACTATATCAACGAGGTAGTTGACATGGACAAGCAGGAAGAGATCTTTGATTATTTTGCCACGGCAGAGACTGATTCTTTCCGGGAGGCGCTTGAAGAGCTTGGTGAAGATGAATTTACCGAGGAAGAAATTCGCCTGGTGCGGATACGGTTCATGTCGGAAATGGGAAATTAGTTTGCATCAGGCTATGCTCTTCAGGATGTGTAGCATAAAAAAACAAGCACCAGGCGCTACTTTTCTTTTTGGTCTTTGTATTCAAGCACTTCTTCGGTGA
>SLEW01000266.1 GCA_007124575.1 Bacteroidales bacterium
ACCCATTGTGTATGTGTTTTTGATTTGTTAGTTCCTGATTAATTTTCGTTCATACTTGTTTCAATCATTATGCCAATACCATATAATGGCCATTTCTTGAAAATATGGCACATGATTTAGCCAAAGAAAAGGTTGTTGGTGTCAGATTAATGACAAAAAGGCAGGCGGCTAAAACCTGGCGATCAGCTTCAGGTTGACAAGTCTGGAGGTAAGATAATTAGGTATGGCAAACATTTGGTTTTCCACGTCCTTTATCCAGGAATAGGAGATGGTGTTGCTGATTTCCAGGAGGTTAAAAACTTCTGCGGTAATCCACATGCTTTCAAAATGTCTGAAGGGGCTTCCTGCGGAGAAGTTCGTCTCTTCCCCTATGAGTTGCTTGGAAAAGCCAATATCCACGCGCTGGTAGGAGGGCATGCGTCCATAATTCACGTTCAGGTCATCTCTTGGTGGCCAGAAAGGAAGCCCCGAGCTGTAAAAGAAGCCGAGTTGCACCTGGTAACTCGGGTTTCGCGGCAGGAAATCCTGGAAAAACATGCTAAAGTTAATGCGCTGATCTGTAGGTCTGGGGATATGGCCCGCCGGCTCTGTGTCTCCTTCATGGTTGGTCATGTATGCGCCTTCAATGTTTTCGCGCGTTTGCATGACTGAGAGGGATGCCCAGGAGTCGATCCCCGGCACAAACTCCCCATGGATCTTCATGTCAAGTCCGGTTGCATACCCTTCAGAAATATTGTCGGCATAGTATCTGATTCTTACATTATCAAGCTGGTAAGGGATCAGGTCATGAAGAAACTTATAATATATCTCCGTGGTATATTTAAATGGTCGCTGCCAGGCTGTGAAATGATAGGAGGATCCCAACACAAGGTGAATAGACTCCTGCGCCTTGATGTTTTTGTTTAACTGTCCCTGAATATCCCTCAGTTCACGGTAGAAAGGAGGCTGGTGGAAGTAACCGGCAGATGCCCTGAATATCCAGCGCTCTGCCCTGGCGGGCTTGTAGAGCACCGTTGACCGGGGGCTGATGACAAGTTGATTGTTGAAATCCCAGTAATTAGCCCTTATACCTGCCGTGAGTGCATACCTTCCGTGCGGTCTTTCGAAGTTCCAGGTGTTCTGCAGGAAGCCTGAGAAACGGTTCGACTGCATGCTGATCTGGGTGTTCAGGGTGTCCTGCAGAATGACTTCGTCAGTGGGATGTTGCGGCAGCGAATATCCGGCAGAGTCAATCAGGCTCCACTCATTCAGTCTGTCATAGATGTCTTCATGCTGAAACTTCACACCCCAGCGCAGTTCGTGGTTGTCGACGTTCCAGCGACCTTTTTTCTCTGCGTTCCACACAATGGCATTCAAATAGTTTCTTGCATGGTTAAGAAAAGTACCCACGCCCAAAGGTTCTCCTGTAGGCTGTCCAAAGTCATCCTGACCCATGTCGGTCTCTACTCTTTGCAGCCAATATTGGCCAAGGATGTCAAAATTCTCCCTTTCGTCCGACTGGAAGATGCTGCTGATAAACTGCATGGAAAAGTCATCGCCGGGATCATAATCCAAAGACACTGCCCCTGTTGCAGTGGTGAAGCGGTTGGTTTCGCGGCCGTCAAAAAATACCGTAAACTCTCTTACGTCGGTAATGGTTCCGAAGCGTGTCCTTTGCACTTCGGGGGCAAACTGGTAGTGGTTGTCATTGAAGTTACCCAGAAAGCTAAATGACCAGCTGTCAGAAAGTCTGTAGCGAACCAGTGTTTGCACGTCCGAGAAGGACGGGCTGTAATCACCCTGGGTATCAAGGGTTCCCAGCAGGTATTGGTTGGATTTATATCGCAGGCCTATGAGGTAAGTAAAACGTTCATTGTCTGATATTCCTTCCAGGTGCAATGAGCCTTCCAGCAGGCTCAGGGAAAAAGAGCCTGCAAATTCCTGTGGTTTTTTGTACTCTATGTCCAGCACTGATGCCATTTTATCACCATACCTGGCATTGAAACCACCTGCCGAAAAGTTGATCTCCGCAACCAGGTCGGGGTTAAGAAAGCTAAGGCCTTCCTGCTGGCCTGACCGCACAAGAAACGGCCGGTATATTTCTATCCCATTAACATAGATGAGGTTTTCGTCATAACTTCCTCCTCTTACCGAATACTGTGCTGATAGTTCCGACGCCGTGGCTACGCCCGGAAGGGTCTGGATAAGTCGCTCCACGCTAGCACTCGGCCCCGGCAGCGAAGATGTAAGGCGAGGGTCAATACGGGTTATGTCGGTGCTGAGAACCTGACGGTCTGTCACTTCCACATCAGGCAAGGCCGTGAAAACGGGCTCCAGTGTGATCTCCAGCTCTTTCTCGCCGGCAGGCTCAAGCAGCACAGGTATCTCTTTACGTTTATACCCCAGGTGGGATATCATCAGGGTAAGTTCTTCACCAGAAGGAAGCTGCAGTTCGAAAAAACCATTATCATCTGTGGTGGTACCTGCCCTTATTTCCTGAACGGCAATATTTACAAATTGCATGGGCTGGCCCTGGTTGTCTTTGAGATAGCCTCTGACGGTAGCCTCCTGCGCCCAGGATAACTGGGAAAACAAAAGTATTGGGATGAGAAATAAACGATATAAAGGGTTCACGGGGCCACAGTAATCTTTTATGGTATTGATTTATCCCGGCAAATATGCGGAAATAATATGGAAAAAACCTATAGATATAACAAAATGGATGGAAAAATATTGCCTGGTGCCTTAATTATCACGTCTGAATCTGCCATCGCGCCAGGCTTCTATAAACTCTGCCCAGGCAAATGGGTTAAACAGCCTGATGGGAGGTGATTGCCCCGCATAATACATATTGTCGGCATGCTGCTGCACATGTGCTCTGAAGTTCATGCTGGCAGTCATGGGCATTTGCTCAAAGCGTTCACGCATCTCTGAGTGTGCCAGGTTGCGCATAGCTCTGTCGTAATCATCGGACGGAATATCTGCATGAATGAATGCCTGCCTGAATTGTTGCCTGGTAGGCCAGGGATATACGACGGTTTCGGCCAGGTGTATAGTATCCCTGGTCATCATCTGCACGGCAGAGTATCTTGGATTTGTAAGTGTGTCGGGTACTGAATAATAGACATCATTATAACCTATGGAAGAGAAACGAAGAGTGTCATGTTCATATACAGGAATGGAAAAAAACCCATAATGATCAGTGGTGGTTCCCCGGGCGGTGTTTTTTACCCATACGGAAGCATAAGGCAGAGGTTTTAAGCTGTCGCCGGTAAGGAGCAGACCAGTAAACTGTATTACACGGCGCGATGACCGATCCTGACCCTGCCCTGGGTGAGCCAGCATTAAAGCTAAAAGCATCAATGATATTCCCAGGATAGATAAGCGATAAAATCCTTTTGTCATGCTTTAATCCCTCCTTTTGTGATAAAGGTAAAAAGAATCGTTTAAAATGGGAAAAACAATGCCATACCAAACAAACATCTTATCATTCTTTAACAAAAGCCATGCCCAAAAGGAGATATAAAGAAAAAGCTGTTGCATGATTATTTGCAACAGCTTTTATTCCCAAAACCAGTAAAATTTATTTGATAAATCCCTTCGTGCGGGCTTCCTTTAAACAGGCATAAATCCCTTTTTTGTTGATGTTGCGTATTCCCTGGGTAGACACTTTGAGTGTGATCCAGCGGTTCTCTTCAGGAATAAAAAACTTTTTTGTTTGAATGTTGGGATAAAACCAACGGTTGGTTTTAATATTTGAATGCGACACGCGATGTCCTGTGATCGGTCGTTTCCCTGTTATCTGGCAAATACGTGACATTGTATGATCGTTTTTTTGATTATGGAATAAACTCTTTTCAAAAGGAGTGCAAAGTACGTTATTTTTTTTCTTTTAAACAAGGCTTTTTTAAATAAAAGCAAATGCCAGTTGATTTTCTTGGTGTATTTATGTATTTTCGATTCATATTAGGCTGTGTTTCAGTAATTGTTTTATTGCAGAAAGCCTGTTTTACCGGAGCGGGATCTTTATGAACTACTATGACATTCTGGGTGTTGACAAAAACGCGGATGATGCGCATATCAAACGTGCTTTTCGCATGCGTGCCAAGCAGTTGCATCCCGATGTGAACCGGGGCGCCCGCGCAAAGAAAGAGTTTCAGCTCGTTAATGAAGCTTACCAGGTGCTGCGTGATTCCGACAGGAGGCGCATATATGATTTGCGTCTTGCCAGGGGAACCCATGGCCAGCGAATGTATTACCGGACAGGAAGTGCTGCGGGTTATAATGCTGCCGGGTATGCCCGCTACAGAGCACATGCCAGCCGTTATCGCCAGGCTGCCCAAACACGAAAGCCGGGCAGGTTCGAGAAAATCCTGGATCAGGTATTGTTTTTATTTATGTTGCTTGCCGGGCTTACTGCGCTCTTTTATGGTCTTTACCGGGCTTTTGGTGAGCCTGACGAAGAGGTAAACCCATACCTGGCCATCACCTTTGGTGTGGTTTTTACAGTGATCTTTCTCATGGGCTGGCATGCCAGGCAGAGGGGGAGTGAATCATGATCGGGGAGCCTGATTCCTGGTCCAGTACATGAAACCGGCGATGATGCCAAAGCCTGCAATCATGCATGTGATGATGGCTGCCACCATAGGGTCCTGGCCGTAGATTTGGGCGTATTCATACGGGAGGATGTTTTGTTCTATCACAGGTACGACTTCACCCGCGCTGCTTACCCTGGTTTCCAGCACCTTTTTCCATGGCCAGAGCTTGTATAGCGATCCTGCCATGAAGCCTGTAAGCAAGGCCAGCGTTGTGTTTGGGTGTTTTTTAAGCAGCCATCCGATCACGTGTGAGAAGGCAATGACACCTGTTATTCCGCCCATGCCAAACAACACTAATGCCCCAATGTTCAGATCTTTGACGGCATTGAGCATAAACTCGTACTTCCCCAGTAAAATCAGGATAAAGGCTCCGGAGATGCCCGGAAGCACCAGGGCACAAAAGGCAATGCTTCCCGAAAGGAATATATACCACCAGTAATCGGGACCTGTGGAAGGCGTTGCCTGTGTAA
>SLEW01000303.1 GCA_007124575.1 Bacteroidales bacterium
CGGCTGAACTGCGCTTTGATTGTATGGGCAAGAGATTTAACAGCCAGCGTTTTTGCCAACCCGGGAACACCTTCCAAAAGGATATGACCGTTGGATAACAACCCAATCAACATCTTTTCAATCATAGCTTTCTGACCAACAATCACCTTATTCATTTCAGCGGTGACTACATCCACGAATTTGCTCTCCTGCTGGATTCTTTCATTCAATTCCTTTATGTCCATGATGGGTGTTTATTTATTTGAAGATTATAGTGTGACAAAATTATTCTTTGAGTGGACATAATTCCTCTTTCTTAAGGTTAAAAAATGTTAAAGCCTGATTATCACGCAAATATATATTTCTCTAGATAATGAATCCATGACCTGATATTATTCCCTGACGCGCACATCTCAAAAAAAAATTTGTTTTTTAACATGCTGATATACTGATTATTATGATCATTTTTAATTTTTTTTCAAAAAAAAATCAAAAAATATTTGGAAAAATAAAAAATAATGTCATACATTTGTAGTGTATTAGTTAAGTAAGACACTAAAACATTACGACAATGGTCACATTACAAAACATTGATTTTGGTTATAAAAAGCGTCAGCTTTTATTTGACCAATTAAACCTGGAATTGGAGCCGGGCAGGATTTATGGTCTGCTTGGCCGGAATGGTGCCGGTAAGACGACTCTTTTGAAGATTATTGCCGGACTGGTATTTCACCGCTCAGGAGAATCGCTGGTTTTTGGTTATGATACGCGGAAACGCTTACCAGCCTGCCTGGAAGACATTTGCCTGATACCAGAAGAGTATCAGGTTCCGGCGATTACTCTCAAGCGCTACATTTCTTTAAATGCACCATTTTATCAAAAATTTGACCACGAAAAGCTTGCCTGGCTGCTTAGCGAGTTTCAGCTTGAGAGAGGGAGTAAGCTAAATCAGCTGTCTTATGGTCAGAAGAAAAAGTTTTTGCTAGCATTTGGTCTGTCTACCTGCGCCCGCTTGCTTCTTATGGATGAGCCAACCAACGGGTTGGATATCCCTTCAAAGAGTCAGTTCAGGCGGGTAATTGCAGCTTCGCTATCAGCGGAGCAGAGCGTACTGATATCAACACACCAGGTCCGGGATCTGGAAGCACTTATTGATCCCATCATGATCATTGATGAAGGAAAAATAATTTTCAACAAGGGTTTGCAAGAGATTTCAGAGGCGTTAAGTTTTGAGACCCTTACGGAGATCAGGGAGAACATGCAACCACTTTATCATGAAGAGGGGCTGGGTGGCTATGCAGCCATAACGCCCAATATCCAGGGAAAGCAAACGAGGCTTGACATGGAATTGCTGTTTAATGGCGTAATTGCCAATACGAAAGGAATTAACAACACATTTAAAGCATAACCCGATATGAAAGCACATAAGTCCGTAAATATCAAACGTTTATACGATCTAATCCGGAGGCATATACTTTCGAACGGGAAGTCGTGGCTCATCGCGTATGGTGCCATTGCCGGCTCCTTGCTTCTGATAACTTTATTTCGCGGTTATTTTCAGCCAACGGATATCGGAGGCCTGGCAGGTTTATACTTTGCAGTCATGTTTGTGGGAGGATACATTTTCACTGCAGGGATCTACGGCGAATTGCATCAGGCCCAGCGAAGTTACCAATACCTGACTCTCCCGGTTTCAACAACAGAGCGCTTGCTGAGCGCGTGGTTTATCACCGCATGGATGTTTCCCATCATAGCGATTATTACCATGGCATTGATTGTTTTCATTGGCAACCTCGTGATGAACTTAACATTGGATGTCACCCCGTTTGCAGGAGTATTTTCTGCAGACTCATGGGGCTCTGTTAAAGTCTATTTCATAACACAATCCATCTTTCTGCTCGGTGCAGCATATTTTCGCGGATACAATTTTCTGAAAACCATGCTGGCCTTATTTGTTATTGCCGTTTCCCTGCAGATCATCGCAGGAGTTACAGGATGGCTCCTTTTTGGATCACCGGCCATGAATGTGGAAATAGGCGCTCATCACTTGTCGCAACAAATGGAAAACCTTTTCATGCATACAATTCCCACGGTAGCTGGCTTTATTTTTAACTACTTATTTGTACCGTTCTTTTTAGTCACTACCTGGTTTACCTTAAAAGAAAGGCAGGTGTAATTATGGAATTTGCTAACAAACAAGCCATTTATCTTCAAATTGCCGATTATATTTGTGATCGTATTCTGAAGCAAGACTGGCAGGAAGGGAAGAAGATCCCCTCTATACGTGATACTGCTGTCAGGGTTGAAGTAAACCCCAATACGGTTTTACGCACATATATGTTTTTGCAGGAGCAGGGTATCATCTATAACAAAAGGGGCATTGGATATTTCGTCAGTGAAGATGGCCATCGGAAAACCCTTGCATTCAAGAAGCAAAACTTTGTCAAAGAAGAGCTTCCAAAAGTATTTCATACCATGAACGTTCTGGATATGCAACCTAAAGACCTGGAATACTATTTCCGGAACTTTGAAAAACAGGAAAACAACTGAAAATCAAAATCATATAACTCATGAAAACAGCAAATAAAATTTTATTGACTGCATTTATCATCCTGTGTATCGGGGTCATTTCCCTTGTTTATATGATACAACAAGGAATTTCCGGTAAAACAATACATGGCACCGGAGAGATCATTCTTTTGGAAAAACCATTGCAGGAGTCTTTTCAAAACCTTGAGCTGCGCAACAATTTACAAGTCTACATTACCCAGGAAAACACCAATCAAGTAACCATTGAAGCCCATGAAAACATAGCCCGGTTAGTCGAAACAGAAGTGAAGGACGGCATACTGCTGGTTTCATTATCTGAAGGAGTCAGAAAAGATGACACACCAAAAATTCATGTTTCCGTTACTGACCTTCATGGCATCGATGCTTCACGGGGCGTAATAGTGGAGAGCGCAAACAAACTTAGCGGATCATATCTGTCACACATCCTGCAGGCAGGTGCAAAAAGCACCCTGGAATTAGATTACGACGAACTCAAAATCCATATGCGTGCGGGTGCATATGGCACGCTTTCAGGAAATGTATCCATGCTGAAAATTAACAGTTCATCAGGTGCTTTACTGGAAGCTTCGCAGCTACAGGCACGTTATTGTGAAATAAAGACAAGCATGGGAACCGTGAATAGCCTGCATGTAACAAAAAAGTTATCGGGAAGTGTAAGCCAGGGCGCTGTCGTGTCCTACATAGCCAATCCAGACATATCAGAACTGGCCATCAGAGGCGGCGGTCAGCTAAGCCGCATGAACCAGAAGAATAACAGATAAATGTTATATAATTAATATTATGTTAAATAGGTTGTTTTATTAAAAAGCAGGAGTCAATTAACCTGGCTCCTGCTTTTATTATTTTTATTTCTGACAAAGAATGATTACTCCATCATTTCACCTTCCTCACCAAAATACTTTTCATACAAGGGTCTTATCTCATCAAATTTTTCTTCCTGCCCTGTTCTCAGATAAAGTTCTGCCAGAGAGATAAGCACGGTGGTAAAATACTCATGATCTTCATCAATCAGTTCATAAGCATCTTCCAGGTAAGGCTGTGCATCTCGCCAGATATCCAATACTTCTTCTTCATCTTGCTCATATTGCTGGAAGTCCTGTGTTTCTCTCAGTCTTTCCTCTGCACTTTCAAATTTATCGAGTCCCTTATTAAAGTATAGTGCTCCAAGGTTATACACGGCATCAAAAAATTCAGGTTCGAGTTCAATAGCCCGCTCATAGGCTTTCACTGCTTCTTCAAAAGCAAATTCTCTTTCTTCTTCGGAGAAATATATGGTATCCTGCGACATCTGGTCGTAGTTGGCCCCGAAAGCAAAGTGCAGGCCAGGGTTTTCGGGATCTTTCTGGATAGCCAGATCGAGTACTCTTTCTGCTTCCTGAGTATCACCCGTATGGATGTATATGTTTGCTTCTGCAAAAATCAAATCCAGGTTATCGGGATAACGCTCCCTGCCGTCTGTAATATATTGTTTGGCATTTGCTGTGTCTTGTTTATGCATGGCGATATTTGAGAGCGAGGAATACAAAAACGGATCATCATACTCCATTTCCCTGAGATCCTTGTACCAGTTATAGGCTTTATCAAAATCCTGCCCCAGCTCTGCGGCAAGCGCAGCATTATAGAGCGTAGTAGTGTCTTTGGCTGCGAAATCTTTACTGATGTCGTAAGCCCGGTAAAAATAGTCAGCGGCTCCATCCCAGTTTTCAACGTTGTAGGCTTCCACGCCTTCATTAAACACCAGCTCCGATAAAAACAGCATCAACTGCTGTATTTCGATCATGAAGTCATCCTCAGCATCAAGCTCAATGGCTTTTTTCATGGCTTCATCAGCCTTGTCTACCGGGTTGTCTGCAAGAGCCCTGTATTCAGGTTCTTCTGCTACAGCAATTTGCATATACAACTCCCCTTTCAACACCCAGATTTCGGGATCTTCCAGCACCTCTTCATGCTCCATGGCATCCTGAATGTGCTCATAAGCCCGATCAAGATTACCACGATTGATGTGCCGGTTGGCCCGTCTCATATCCCTGCCCTGCGCTTGAACAACAGATGCAGAGATCATTAAGAATATTAGAAGAAATACGGTACGTTTCATTTGTCTTTTTTTTGGTTTGAAAAACTATTATTGAGAACGAAAATTTGATTGTCAATTCATCAACCACTAAGGTTATGTTTGTTTTTACGTCGACAAATTTAGAAATAATTTGTCAAAATGTGCACGAAGATAATTTACGGTTCTTTATTATGACTTGTCCTCATGCGTTTCTTGCTGATCATCATCACTTTCATCCTGATCACCTTCCTGGTCGTTATTGCCGTTGAGAGCTTTTTCCTGCACTTTCGTAATGGCTGCAATCTTGTCATCATTTTTCAGTGAAATCAGCCTTACTCCTTGCGTAGCGCGTCCCATTTCGCGCAGCTCAGATACCGACATCCGGATGGTAATCCCGGATTTGTTGATAATCATGAGCTGATCATTATCGACTACATTGACCA
>SLEW01000037.1 GCA_007124575.1 Bacteroidales bacterium
AAACACCAAAACGATCAGGGCAAGATAATACATGTCCTATTTAACTTAATTGTGATGACAGAACCGGGTGTCATCAGAGAATACGAAGCGTAAAGTTTAACACAAGGAAAAAGGCAAATTGCACGCCGAACAGCCAGGGAGCCACACGGTTGCCCGTTTTGACTTTTGCCAGGTGCATGGCAGCCAGAAAGACCATGGAGATGATGAACCAGGCCTGGTAGTTTTGCATGGGTACGATGTTGTTGGGTGGCCAGCTCCACATGTCGAGGCGGATGGCTACAGGCTCCATCACCACATCGTAGGCCACCATGAGCACGGCAGCTGTAAGGGCTTTCAGCGGCCAGAACAGGCGGGTGTCTTCCATGATGGCATATGTGCAGTATACGAGCATCATCCAGTTGAGCCCTATGATCAGCGGAGTGCCGAACAGCTTGAACCCAAGGGTGTCTCCGTATTCATACACCCCGAAGATATGTCCGGTGTAAACACCCAGTACTTCAATGAGGTAGCCAATGATCGCGATAAAGAGCAGGATTACCGCATCTGTTGACCGCCATTTGCGGTGGAAGAAGAGCAGGATGGCCGTACTTAGCAAGAGGCTGAGCGGCATTAAGCCTGTAAAGGTGTCCCGTGTGGAGGGCAGCGACAGTCCCACCACACCCACGATGTAATAAATCACAAAGAAATAACCTGCAATTCTTGCAGTCCTGTTATACGTTGCACCCATGATATACTCTTATTTATTATGATTATACTTTGCCAGTAACCCTTTTAACCCGGTAACCCATTTAACCCAGCACCCCATTTAACCCGATTAACACAGCCACGCCCACCCGGACAGCCCAAGTGCTGTCCTTCAGATCCCTCTGAATAATTATGGGGGCCGGCCAAGCCCAGCCCATACACAGGCCCTGCACTTCAACCTCAAATCCATTTATCCCGTAACTCCTTACCCAGTAACACAGGGCTTATCCCATGAGATCCTTCACTTCGTTCAGGACAGGCCTCAAGCCAACTACATCCATCCGAACTTATTACGAAGATAGCATTTTATCAGCAGGATCATTTTCTGTGTGTTGGACACGCGGAAGCGTTTCTTTTTGATGTCTTCGGGGCTGACTTGCTGGATTTTTCTCAACAGTTCCAGGTAATAGCGGTAGGCGAGATATACACCGAGTCTCACCTCCTTGTTCAATGATTTAATGCCTGGGAATGCGCTCTTAAAATCCTGCCAGATATCTTCTTCAATTTTGTTTTTATCATCTGATGAGAAGCTGTTGATATTGACTTCCGGGAAATAGACACGGCCTCTTTCCTTGTGGTCGGCACGCAGGTCGCGGAGGAAGTTTACTTTCTGAAAGGCTTCGCCCAGTTTTTTTGCGGCCGGCAGCAGCTGCTTGTATTCTTCATCGCGATCGGCGTAAAACACGCGCAGGCACATAAGGCCCACCACTTCGGCGGAGCCATAAATATAGCGCTGGTATTCTTCCAGGGTAAATGTTTTCTTGTGGAGGTCCATTTCCATGCTTAACAAAAAGGCGTCTATGAGCTCTTTGTCGATGTGATACGTGTTGACTGCCCACTGAAAGGCGTGCAGTATGGGGTTTGTGCTTATCTTTTTGTCGATGGCATCATAGGTTTGCTTTTTGAAGTTGCTTAGCAGCGCGGCTTTATCCTGCTCATGCAAGGTATCCACGATCTCATCGGCAAAACGCACGAACCCATATATGGCATAGATAGCAGGACGGGTGCTATTGCTTAACGTGCGCACACCCATGGAGAAGGACGTGCTGTAGTTTTTTGTGGTTACTTCGGCACAGTGTAGTGCATTACGTGTGTAAAGATCCATATTTATCTGTAATACGTTCGGTAACAAGTTTTGAGCTGATCACGGCCATGGGAAGGCCCGTGCCTGGTACGGTGGATGCTCCCACATAAAAGACATTGCCAAATTTTTCATCGTAATTCTTGGGCCTGAACCCGCCGATCTGATCCAGGTCGTGTCCCAGGCCCAGGCCACTCCCTTTATAGAGGTTGAATGAGTCGCGCCATTCAACAGGCGACATTACCGTTTTGGACACAATGTGTTTGCTGACGTCCACACCGATACGTTGTGAGATATCGTCGATAATGCTGTCGGCTACTTCGTCGCGATCCGACCAGTCGGGCTTGAAACGCATGTCGGGTACCGGGCAGAGCACAAAAACGCTTTCGCATCCTTCCGGAGCACTTTCGGGGTCAGATTTAGAGACCACATTTACATAATAATAGGGCTTTTCCAGTTTGATAGCATTTTTGAAAATCTTACCGCTGTACTCCTTGAAGTTATCCCCCAGGAAATAATTATGCAGTGGCACATGATCGGGTAATTTGGTGTCAAGTCCCAGGTACATGGTAAAAGGGGCCAGGGTCCACTTGAGCTTATCCATTTTGGGCTCTGTGAATTTTTTGCGTTTGAATATCTTATGTCTGAACCAGGCTGCATCAGCGTTTACCACGAAAAGGTCGGCCTCCCAGCTATTGCCATGCTGGTCGATCATGGCGGTGATCTCCCCGTTATCCTGCTTATAGTCCACGATTTCCGTATTAAAATGCATTTGCACACCAGCCTTGTCAAGTTCTCTTTTCAGGCCGTCCACGATCTTATACATGCCGCCATACACATTATGATAGCCGTCATGCACGAGTTCGGTGTACGACAAAATGGTGTAGATCGCCGGGGTGTCGAAGGGGGTGGCACCCAGGAAAAATGCCACGAGGGAAAATATCTCCTTTACCTCACGTGACTCAAAGTGCCGTTCCATCTCTGACCATACGGAGCGCAGCAGTTTGGGTGAGTGCTTAAGAGGCACACGCAGCAGGGTCATTAGGTATTGAAAAAGCGAGTCGTAGTTACGTTTCAGGACGAGGTATTCGGTGTCGTGAAAAAACTTACCAGCGCCGGCAAGAAACTTGTCCATCTTTTCGCGGAAGTTGGGTTCTACCTCCTCAAATTCTTCTGCCAGGCGGTCCAGGTCGCGGTAGATCATGTACCGCTTATCGGAACCGCGAAAGTTGACTGCATACAAAATGTCGAGGTCGCGAAAGGTGAAAGGCAGTTTTTCGAGGCCTACATCCTTGCGAAATTCTTCGAATTCGTAGGTCATGCTAAAAAAGGTGGGGCCCAGGTCGAAGGTGAAGCCGTCTTTTTTTAGCTGGTTTAGTCTCCCCCCGGGCTGATGATGCTTTTCCACCATTTCTACCTTATATCCCCGGCTGGCAAGCCTCATGGCTGTTGTCATAGCCCCCAGGCCGCTTCCGATTATCAGTGCTTTCTGCATAATTAATTTATTTGAGATGTGAATATAATCAATAAATCACAGTCTGTGTTTCTTTTGCTAAAACATTATCAGATGTTGATGGCTATACTTTTCAAAACTTGCTTAATTTTACGTAATCAGCTTTTGTTATCAGGTAACTGAGCTTATCAAACCGAGCCATGCCAAATGCATTGACACACACGACGATGATTATTGCATGGCGAGCTCTCCACGCATGAGCGGGACAGGCATGTGACCGAAATATAAAATTATATACAGATGAAACAACAATCCGCAGTAATTGGTTCAGGGGTTGGTGGAATTGCGTCAGCTATCAGGCTTGCTGCAAAGGGACATGAGGTCTTTGTTTTTGAGCAGGCCGGCAGGGCAGGTGGCAAGATATCGGAACGCAGGCATGGGGGCTTTCGTTTCGATACGGGGCCTTCCCTGTTCACCATGCCTGGTTTGGCAGATGAGCTATTTACCTTATGTGGGAAAGATCCCCGTGATTATTTTTCCTATACGCCACTTAAGAGCAGTTGCAAGTATTTCTGGGAAGATGGTACGGTGATAAATGCCTGGCTGGATAAGGAAAGGTTTGCCCGTGAGGTAGAAGAAAATACATCAGTTTCGCGTACGCAGGTGCTGCGCTTCCTTGAGAAAAGCCGCCGGATGTACGATATCACCGCTGATGTATTCCTGTTCAACTCACTCCACAAGCTTAAAAACTTTCTGAAGCCCGGGCACCGACGATCCGTCCTGCGACTTTATGAACTGGATGTTCTCACCACCATGCACAACAAAAACCGTCGTTGGTTTCATGATCCACGCATCGTGCAGCTTTTTGACCGGTATGCCACATACAATGGTTCAAACCCTTACAAGACACCGGCCACCCTGAATGTCATACCGCACCTGGAGCATAATACCGGCGTTTATTTCCCTGCGAAAGGGATGTATCATATTGTGGATGCCCTTTATCGGCTGGCTTGCGACATGGGTGTGCAATTTCATTTTGGCTCCCGCGTCGACAGGATCGTGGTAAAGGATAAAAAGGCCGTGGCCTTAATTTGCAAAGGGGAAAAACTGGATTTTGATTGCATTATCAGTGATGTAGATGTGGTTACCCTTTATAAAAACCTTCTTCCGGATCAGCCTTTTCCCAAAAAGCAACTCACGCTGGAGCGCTCCAGCTCGGCGCTGATATTTTACTGGGGCATTAATCGCCGGTTTCCGGGCATGGAGCTGCACAACATTCTTTTTTCCGGAAATTATGAGGAAGAGTTTCAATATCTTTTCAAGAAAAAAAAGATCTGCAGCGACCCTACGGTATATATCTTTATAAGCTCCCATGCGGTGCCTTCAGACGCTCCCATGGGACAGGAGAACTGGTATGTCATGATCAACGCGCCTGAGAACACGGGCCAGGACTGGGATGATATGATCGCCGGTGTGCGCCGGGAAATCCTGGAGAAAATCAACCGCATGCTAGGCACGGATCTTGAGCAACACATTGTTGCGGAGTCTGTGGCTGATCCGCGATCCATTGAAAAGGATACGGCTTCATTTAATGGGTCATTGTATGGTTTGAGCTCCAATAACAGGCTGGCGGCATTTTACAGACACCCAAACTTCAGGAGGTCTGTCAGGAACCTCTATTTTGTAGGTGGCAGCGTTCATCCGGGCGGAGGTATACCGCTTTGTTTGGCCTCAGCGAAGATTGTGGATACCCTGACTTCATAAGCA
>SLEW01000059.1 GCA_007124575.1 Bacteroidales bacterium
CGTATGTATCGCTTTGCGTGGTTGCCGGAACAGCGGTTTGATAAAAACCTGCGTCAGTAATTGATCTTTGCGGCACCTGTAAACCAGGCCCGGTGGTAATTCTTGTCAGGTAGGCATGCCTTGGGATGTCTGTTTGATAAGCATCCTCTGCTGGAGGGGATAATGCATAAGTGCTTGCGGAGGGAGAACTTCCCTGCAGGCCAGGCCGGGATAATTCTTCAAGCGATGGAGTGCCCAGGCTCGCCATGGCTTGTGGCAGGTTGGTTTCTCCTGTTGCAAGCTCAGGTGTGTCAGCCGGTTGAAGAACGAGCCACAGGGACATAACAACCACTGCAAGAGCAGCTAACGAGGCAGCCATGCCAAAAATCACAGGAAGCCGGCGTTTCCGCGAGCGCTGGTCCAGCTCCTCTGTAATAGCCAGCCAAGCCTCGACAGGCGGATTGGCCTCCAGCCTGTCAAGCTCTTCCTTGATCCTGTTATCGATATAATGCTTATCCATGTGTTTATATCAGATGGCCTTAATTACAAGCTTGATCTCATCTTTTAATTTATCTTTCAGTAACATCCTTGCCCTGGCCAGATTTGATCTGGAGGTGGATTCCGTAATATCAAGTGCCTCACTGATCTCCTTATGTGAATAACCTTCCAGGGCATAAAGGTTAAAAACCAGGCGATATTGCATGGGCAGCTTTTGAACAAACCCCAGGATGTCCCGGGTATGCAGAGCGTCAATCCCCTGGTTCTGGTGCACATGTGATTCATAGTCGATCACATCATCCAGGGGGATGTGGTACACACGCTCACGGTACTTTTCTATGGCCGTATTGACAAAAATCCGTTTAATCCAGCCCTCAAATGATCCTTTTTCTTTATAGGATGGCAGTTTAAGAAACACCTTGACAAAGCCCTCCTGCAATATATCCTGGGCTTCGTCATGGCTGGCTGCATAACGGAGACATATCCCAAACATCTGTTTGGAGTACATCGCATACAGCCGGTACTGATCGGAGCGGCGTTGCTGCAGGCAGCCTTTGAGTATTTTTGTCAGGTTATCCACAAGAAAAAGGTTATCCTAACAAAGATAAGAATTCTTCCCCGATTATATCATTGCTGGTTCCGGATATCTGAACAAGTCAAAGATCGTTGCTATTAGCGCTGATTATGATAATAATTGCCCTGGGTGTCGTACAATACTATCACAAAATGATCGCTGTAATTGTCGGCCAGGGTTGTCAGCGACTCAAAACCGTCCTCAAACAAAAAAACAAAGGGGTTTTGAGGCTGATACTCCTGCAAGTGATCAAAAAAATGCCATGCTTCCTCTGTGATGCGGAAAAACCCATAGTTTGCGGGATCCAGGTTTTCTTCTATGGCTCCCATGGCCCATAGCTCATCCATAAAGGCTTCGATCTCTTTTTCCTGATCACTTGATTTGGCATGAATGTATCCCCAGGCGTGGTTGTCTCCAAGGCGATACATTACTTTTTCCCGAAATTCAAGAAACTCAGGGCTGGCGGAGATCATTTTTACTTCCACCTCTTCCTCTGAAACAAGGAATTTACTTATTGAAAAATCTTCGTTGATCAAAAACTGCAGTTCATGCTCCCCTTCTTCCATCTTTCCAAGGCCTATAAAGGCTTTTGCAGGCCCAATGGCTGTCAGGCAAATACGAGGGGCCCTGACCCCTTCGAAATGGATATGCCTGCTATCGGAATCTTTCGTGTAGGCGTATTCAATAAAGAAGTTCAGGCAGGGGTATTCTTCCCGGGTTTCCGCATACAGGGCCATTTGTCTGTCACCGTTCTCTGCATGCTCCCGCAGCTCAAGCACGACCGTGCCGCTGAGATCATGCATTTCATCATCTTTCTGGCAAGCCACTAAGCTAGCTGCCGCAAGGAACGAAAAACTTGCGAATATGACTAAAAACATGCGGTTCATGGCAGTAACATTATGGAGTTGTTGACTTTCAATAAAAAAACCCGCTTGAGCCATGGTTCAATTGGTCGCTCAAACGGGATTTGCATGCAATACAAAGAATTAAACCGTTTAACAAAAACCGTTTCAGGGAAATGGCCGCCTGGTTAGTTGCGGTTGGTTAATGTTGTTTTTGGGCTTCAGCCTTGGTGCAGCTTTCGAAGCTAATGGCGGCCATTTCCGTACTCCCTGAAACGAATACAAAACCTAAAAAAATATTTGGAAAAAGGAGAAAAACACCCGGCAATTAAACCACCGGGAAGCGTTCAATAGATTTGTATTCTAACAAAATAAAAAAAGAGCTATTTGTCAAATCAAAGCAACTTTCACTAATAAAGACGACCAGATTGCTAAAAACGCTGCGTGTCCCCATGATTTTTTTTCAAACCCGCAAACTACACAATCTGTGCCCGGTGCCCAGCGCTCAATGCCGGGCACTCAATGTCAACTCCCAGCGTCCAAACCTCAAAACCTTCACTTATTTGAAGCTTGCCTGCTCCTTACCTGCAACTTCAGGTAGTCCAGCATCAGGTTCATTTCACTTTCCCTGATCCCGTGTTTGGCCAGATGTTTCCTGTCTTCATTGAAAGTCAGCTCAAAGTCCCTGATGCTTTTCCAGGCGAAGATGCTTTGCACATACTTTTTGAAAGCATCCATAGCCTTCCCCTGGCACCATAACACATGACCCATGTTGATCAGGTCATAATAGTTGCCGGGCTCTTTTTCAAGCAGCCTTTCAAGATAATCTTGTGCCGTATCAAATTTCCCCAGGAGGAATGAACACCAGGCCAGCGGCCTTCTGATCCTGTGATTCTCCGGGGCGAGTACTTCCACTTTGAAATAATAGTCCAATGCCTTTTCATATCGTTCCAGGTGAATAAGACACTGTCCGATATTAGCTTGCAGCCTTAAATCTTCCGGAGCCATTTTTTCGGCTTGCCGATAGTGTTCCAGGGCCTCATCCCACTTGTTCAGCATTTTTGAGCACCAGGCCATCTTTTTAATGATCCAAAGCCGGTTTGTTTCGATGAGATCCGCCTTTTTGTAATAAGTATAGGCCTCGGAAATATGGCCTGTCTTTTCATAACAAAAAGCAATCTTCTCGAATAGCTCCACGTTGCTGGTATCATTTTCTATAATTGACAGGAATATTTTCAGGGCTTCATCATAAAACTGCTTATCGAAAAGAAATTCGGCTATGTTACGGATGGTCTTATCCCTGGACACCAACTGATTAACAAAATGAATCCCATGCAAATCGAACTCCAGCTGAAAGACATCATCAAAATCAGCCCGCCAGGGATGTAGTTTATAAAAACGGTACAGATCCTGGAAGTACTGTGTAAAAATACTCTTGGTGCGCGCCAGATTGCTGATTGCGTCCTGGTCTTTCTCCAGCTCTGAGATATTTTCCATTTCAGCGTTCAGCATATTCATCATCATCGTCTTTTGCTGATCAGGCACCATGGCCAGGTTAAGGCAAAACGAGTATTTATCTGAGTTACACATAAAATATGTGTTTTCAAGCTTTTCTGTGAGCGGTGTAAGATCCAGTCCCTTTCCCTCATCTTTGACTGCCGGTTTTATCAGCGGGTTATCTGCGTAGAAGGGCAGAAACCAATTGCTGATCTCCCTGAAAAACGGAAAGTGTTTCAGACGTGAGAAGGCGCTGATGAATACGTCCATGCCGTCCATCTGCATCTCCGTAAGTTCCTGCAGCTTATTTAAAAGGTCAGGGGCATCCTCAAAAACCGTTTCCCAGTCAGGGTTCTTTTCTTCCTCCAGCGGATCCTGTACGACGTTGTCAAGGTCGAGCTTCTCTTCAATCCGGGGTCTCATCTTCATGATCTCCGGCATGATCTCTTCCTCCCATTTTTTTTGCACCTTTTCGGTTTCACGGGATTTGATAAACTGCACCAGGATGGCCTCCATATGCTCTTCGATATAAGTCATTGACCCCAGCTCATGCGTTTTCTCCACGAGGGCCGGGTAAAGCTTATGTCTTTCATTATATTTCAGAAAGGAAAGGAAAAGTCCTATCAGGGCTCTCTCCCAAACAAGCTCCTGCTGTTTTTCAACAAAGCGGAACAATAGCATAAACTTGCTCACATCAAAATACCTCAGGAGGCTAAGAGTAAGCGCACTCACAATCAACGCCTTGTCATGCCAGGGAAGAGTCGGGGAGTCACATGCTGTTTCAAGCAGCTTATTTTCCTCTTCTGAATATTTGTCGGCCAGCCAAATGATATGAAACAGCTCGCTCAACGCCTTCTCCCTGTCGCCGCCATCTCCCGACTCGCGTACATTCACATCTTTCAGAAGCCCGGCCAGCTCATCATCAAAAGTAAGATCTTCCAGGAGCTGCATGGCCTCAATCTGTTCTGATGCCTTCCTTGCGTGAAGCTCCTTTTTTAAAAAATACACCTGCCCCCTGCCCTTCTCTATCATGCCGGACTCCCGGAGCTGATCGGCCATCTCCAGCAGGGTACGCATCAGGTATTGATATACTTTATCCCGCTCAGGGTCCTCCACCCCCGTAAAAGCATGTTTCAGCAGCCGGGTGTAGGTTTCCTGGTGTTCATTCAAACGGTCATGAAGGTATTCTTTCCCGGTATCATGGATCATCTGACGCAATAACACGATGGCATCAGCAATACGTTTACGGTGTATCAGCTTGCAGGTGTTCAGGTGTTTTTTATTGATGTTGGTGGAAGCCATATCTTTTTTACGGTTTAATGTTCCCTAATAATTCACACGCAATGCTCAGACATAATAAACATCTGGCATCCCAGATACCGGATTCTCATGCACCCGGTTCTGTGATGGGTTCTTTATACAAAATTACAAGAAAGCACGGACAATACCATATCCTAAAGGATGAGGCGCTCGGCACTCCGGAAGCACTTGCTGGTAAACTGGACCAGCGCAAGCCCGGGGCCATCATAAGCAGCTGAATAGGCCATCGTGTCACCGATTTGCTCTTTCCAGCTACCTGTAATCTTTGAAGATTCATGAATATGGCCGTGAAGGGTAAGCATCGGACTCCGTAACTGGATGA
>SLEW01000139.1 GCA_007124575.1 Bacteroidales bacterium
AAATTACCGCCTATGAAATGCGTGCTTCCTCACTAAGCTGGAACTACGCGCCTGTGCTGGATGTGAGTATGCAACCGTTATGGGGACGTATCTTTGAAACCTTTGGTGAAGATACCCATATGCATAATGTGATGGGGAAAGCTTTTGTTGAAGGTATGCAAGGTGCTTCTGTCAGCGACACCACAAGTGTAGCTGCCTGTTTAAAGCATTTTGTGGGCTATGGTACGCCCTTCAGCGGCAAGGACCGGACGCCTGCGTATATCCCGGAGCATTATCTCAGACAGTATTATATTGAACCCTTTCGGCACGCTATTGATGCCGGCGCGCTGACCGTGATGCTGAACTCCGGTTCGGTGAACGGTATCCCGGGCCATGCCGACGAATACCTCATCACGGATGTGCTTAAAGGAGAGTTGGGCCTGAAGGGCTTCGTGCTTTCCGACTGGGAAGATGTCGGACGTCTGGTTACCGTGCACCGGGTGGCTAAAGACGCCAGGGAGGCAGCTAAGATTGCTGTGATGGCAGGCCTGGATATGAGCATGGTGCCTTACGATGCCAGCTTTGCGAACGATGTGGTGGACCTTGTCAATAGTGGTGAGATCCCGATGAGCCGTATCGACGACGCTGTCCGCAGGATACTTTATGTGAAGTTTAAAATGGGGCTGTTCGATGCCTCTTACCATGATCCTGCCGGTTATGATATGTTTGGTTCAGAAGAGTTTGCACAACGCAGCTACGAGGCGGCCCTCGAGAGCATTACATTACTGAAAAACAAGGATGACATATTACCACTGGAACATGGAGCAAACATCCTGATAAGCGGACCTGCCGCTGATGCACTGACAGCTCTTAATGGACCATGGAGCCGAACCTGGGCAGGCGATGACCCCACCTATGACGACCCCGGGAAAAAGACCTTTCTGCAGGCCATGCAGTCGGCATATGGCCAACACCGCGTGACGTATACCCCGGGCACGGATTATGAAGGAGACGTAGAAGACAAAGAACACCTGCTGCAAAAGGCCAGCCAGGCAGATGTGATCTTTCTGGCCCTTGGCGAAAGACCCGCCACAGAAAAGCCCTCCGATATTCTTGAATTGAAGCTTCCGGAAAACCAGACAGAATTGGTGAGACGCCTGCATGAAAGCGGAAAGCCTATTGTGCTGGTGTTACTGCAGGGCCGACCCCGTGTCATAAGAGAGATTGAACCCCTGGCAGAAGCCATTCTGATGGCCTACTGGCCCGGCCACGAAGGAGGAGAAGCACTGGCCAGCCTCATCAGCGGGAAATCGAACCCATCAAGTAAATTACCCTATACATGGCCACGTTATTCCGGCTCACTCTATACATACCAGCATAAAGGCAGCGAAAGACTGGGCCAAACATTTGAAATGGATGGATTTAACCCCCAGTGGGAGTTTGGATACGGCCTGAGCTATACCAGCTTTCATTATGATGACCTGGTGCTGTCGGATGATACAATCGGCAGCAACGAAACGCTGACCCTCTCCGTCAGGCTGACAAACACAGGAGACCATGCAGGCAAAGAAGTGGTGCAACTCTATTTGCGCGATATGATCGCAAGCATCACACCTGATGACAGAAAGCTCATCGCATTTGATAAGGTATTTCTGGAACCGGCACAAAGTAAAACGCTTACTTTTACTGTTGAATATGATGATCTGAAATTCGTTGACATCGACAACCGGTGGGTGGCAGAAAGAGGAGAGTTTCAGGTCATGATAGGCGGAAAGCCTGAAAACTTGCTCATAGAAAGCTTCTATTTGTATAAATAGAAAATCTTCAAATTATTCTTCATATGTCTGTATTACCGTCCCACGTGGCCAATCTCTCTGTAAAGGTAAAGAATGAGACAGCAAAAGGTTATCTCATCGATATTTCCGGCGAGAGCTATTTTTGCATCGAGGATTATGACCAGATGCCTCCTTTCCTGATGAGCATCGTCAGCAGCACCGACTTGTGGATGTATCTCTCCAGCAATGGAAGCCTTACCGCCGGACGCAAAAATTACAACAATGTGCTCTTCCCTTACGAGACAGATGATAAAATCCACCTTTCCGGACATCTTACGGGACCGAAAACCATTATCAGAATAAAAAAACAGGACAGGCTGCTGGTTTGGGAGCCTTTTGCTGACACTTACCAGGGAGCGTATCATATTAAAAGGGCGTTGCTGAAAAACAAGGCAGGCAACAAGATCATTTTCAAGGAAGTAAATCATGATCTGCAACTGCAATTCAGTTATAGCTGGATGAGCAGCGATTCCCTGGGATGGATTCGACAGTGCTCACTGGAAAATTTATCTGATCATCAGCAGGATGTGGATGTTACAGATGGACTGCAGAATGTGCTTCCATGGGGTATCCTCCGGGAGAGTCAAAGCATGATGAGCACGCTGATGAATGCCTACAAAGTCGCTGAATGGCATGAGGAATACCAGGTGGCCCTATACAGAATGTCTTCCATCCCTGTTGACAGGCCGGAACCGAGTGAGGCCCTGTGCGCCAACATCGTATGGTGTTCCGGGCTAAAAAACCCCAGGGTTCTTCTGAGTGAGAACCAAATACAAAAACTCTGGAAATCAGGTAACCCGGAACAGGAAAAAGAAATATTCGGCCAGCCAACCTCGTTTTTCGTTTATGATAACCTGGTGTTGGAGAAGAAAGAGCAAACAAGCTGGTATATGTGTGCCGATGTGGGTAAAGACGCCGCCGACATCATGGCTTTGCATCAAAAAATAAGCAGCCAGCAGGATATTGCAGACCACATAGAAAAAAGTGTGGAGCAAGGCTCACAAAAACTTTGGCATCTTGTAAGCCTTGCAGACGGCATCCAGCATACCGGCGACAAACTAAACGATAACAGGCATTTTTCCAATGTGCTGTTTAACATCATGCGCGGGGGGGTATTTGAAAACTCCTACGATATTGATGTACAAGACTTCATTGCATACCTGCGCGCTTCACATAAAGGGCTGTACGAGGATAATAAAAGCATTTTTGAGGAGGTGGAGCCCTTTATCAGGCTGGAAGAATTGTTGCATATAGTCCGTAAAACCAAAAACACAGACCTGATAAGGCTTGGGCTGGAGTACCTGCCTTTAAGCTTCAGTCGCAGGCATGGCGATCCAAGCCGTCCGTGGAACTTCTTTGATATCCGTGTGAAAAAGGATGATGGCACGCAGTCACTGAACTACCAGGGCAACTGGCGCGATATTTTTCAGAACTGGGAAGCGCTTGCTTTTTCTTTTCCCGGCTTTTTGCCTGGTATGATATGCCGTTTTCTGAATACCTCTACCGCTGATGGCTATAACCCTTATCGCCTGACAAGAGATGGATTTGAGTGGGAAGAGCTTGAGCCGGATAATCCCTGGGCTTACATCGGCTACTGGGGCGATCACCAGATAGTATACCTGCTCAAACTCCTTGAGATGCATGAAAAGTTTTTCCCGGGCATGCTTCTCGCTGACTTTGAGCAGGCTATATTCGTTTTTGCGCATGTTCCCTACCGTATACGCAACCATGAACAAATAGTAAACAACCCTTACGATACCATCATTTTTGATCATGATCTGCATGCGAGTCTCCTGCAAAGAAGCAGTGAGATGGGCTCCGACGGCAAACTCCTGCAATCCGATGGTAACCTGGTCAAGGCATCTTTTGTTGAAAAATTACTGGTAAGCATGCTGACCAAAATGAGCAACTTTGTGCCTGAAGCCGGTATCTGGCTGAATACCCAGCGACCCGAATGGAATGATGCCAACAATGCACTGGTTGGTAATGGTGCATCCATGGTTACGCTTTATCACCTGAGACGGTATGTTGACTTTTTGTTACGTATCGTGACACAAAGCGGGATTGACAGGTTTTCCCTTTCGGAAGAAGTGTTTGAATTCTATGTAAACATTGAAAAGACATTAACGGATTACAGCCATCTGGTAGTTTCAGGTTTTTCTGATGAACAGCGCAGGGGAATAACTGACGGCCTGGGTGTAGCCGGTGAAACATACAGAAACAGGGTTTATAGTGGATTTCAGGGCAAAAGGAAGTGGATTGACAACCATCAGCTGACGGATTTCCTTAATAATGTGCTTAAGTATTTAAATCATAGCGTTTCCGGCGGTCAAAGGCCGGATGGACTTTATCATGCATACAACTTACTTGAGTTCTCTTCCAAAGAAATTAAAATAAAACCCCTGCAGAAAATGCTTGAAGGCCAGGCCGCCATTATTGACAGTGGTCTGCTCGATCCCGAACAGTGTCTGCATCTGATGAAATCCCTTTTTGAAAGCGACTTGTACTGTCCCAGGCGGCAAAGCTTCATGCTGTACCCCTTTGTTACCTTGCCTTCATTTTTTGAAAAAAACATCATTCCCAGGGAGTACATTGCCGGATCAAAACTTTTAAAAGAGCTTTTGTATGTTGGGAACACAGATGTTATAAAACAGGATGAACAGGGAGGGTTTCATTTCCATGCAGATTTAAGAAATGCCAAAGACCTGAGACATGCCCTTGATAAACTGATAGGGAAAGGTATTGATGAAGACCTTGTCAATAATGAATCAGCCCATGTGCTCGAATTATATGAGAAGGTGTTCAGTCACGATGCTTTTACCGGTCGTTCAGGCTCATTTTATAAGTATGAAGGGCTTGGCTCCATATACTGGCATATGGTTTCAAAGCTTTTGCTGGCCCTGGGCAAGCACATGTTAGATTTTGCACATGATAAGCGCCACAGGGATCATATCCTGCCGTTGAAGGAATATTATTACCGGATAAAAGCCGGCATCGGAAGCCACAAGAACCCTGCTGATTATGGTGCTTTCCCTACAGACCCGTACTCACACACGCCCATGCATATGGGTGCACAGCAGCCCGGACTCACCGGTCAGGTAAAGGAAGATGTGCTCAGCCGCTTCAATGAGCTGGGACTGATTGTAGAACACGGCAGAATTGTGTTCCTGCCACTATTACTGCAGGATGCTGATTTTTCAGACAGCAACGAG
>SLEW01000212.1 GCA_007124575.1 Bacteroidales bacterium
GCCAATCGTGATGATCGCACGCAGGCTTCATGGCTCCGTATCAGGGCATGCATGAACATGGGTATGTCATCGCCGTATACTTTTTGCGCTGCCTTCAGGTTGTCTTTTACCGTGGCCTCATCCTCGCAGTGGACTGCGACGGGCAGTTTTATCCTGCCAAAGATGGCCTGCAATGAGGCAGGATTGTCTACCAGCATGTTTCCTGTGGAAGAGCCCATAAACACCTTGATGCCGCATACGGTGGAAGGGTCGCTGGCCAGTAGCTCATCGAGGTTGTCGTTGGTGGCGCCCATGTAAAAAGAGAAGTTAGCCAGGCTGTGTTTTGCGGCGATGGCATGCTTTTCTTCCAGGTGCCTCATGCTGGTCGTTGGCGGATTGGTGTTGGGCATCTCCATGTAGCTGGTAATGCCACCTGCCACGGCAGCGCGCGCCTCACTATGGATGTCTCCTTTATCGGTCAGCCCTGGTTCCCGGAAATGTACCTGGTCGTCTATCAGCCCCGGCAACAGCATCATGCCTTCCAGATCCATTACCTCACATTGCGCGTCCTGAAATCCCTCAGGTACCCCGCCAGGAAAGATATCCGCAATCTTCTTGTCACGGATGAGAAGGTCTCCTTTTTCTGATGATCCCTCATTGATGATGATGGCATTCTTTAGAAGAAAAGCGTTTTCAGACATGCTGAGATAAGGATTTATGGTAGAAGAAAGGCTTAGTTGTGCTCTTTTTTGTATTTGGCTGGATTCATCATGCTTTTCCATTTGAGTTTGATTACCCCCCATACGGCCTCCCTGAAAATGCCTGTACTCATCTTGGATTCTCCTTCGGTGCGGTCGGTAAACACGATTGACACTTCTTTGACCTTGAAACCGAGTTTCCAGGCGGCGAATTTCATTTCTATCTGGAAAGCATAGCCGGTAAACCTTATCTCGTCAAGGTCTATGGACTCCAGCACGTGGCGTGAATAGCATTTGAATCCTGCGGTGGTGTCGCGCACAGGCAAGCCCGTGATTATTCTCACATAGATGGATGCCAGGTAAGACATCAGCACCCTGCTTAGGGGCCAGTTCACCACGTTGACACCGTCGATATATCGCGAGCCGATGGCCATGTCATAGCCATCTTCTTTGCAGGCTTTGTAAAGGCGCACCAGGTCGGCGGGGTTGTGCGAAAGGTCGGCATCCATCTCAAAGATATACTGATAATGATGGTTCAGGGCCCATTTAAAGCCATGGATGTATGCTGTGCCCAGACCCATCTTTCCTTCTCTCGTTTCAAGGAAAAGGTTGTCCGGAAACAGCTTCATCATATCACGTACCGCGCCGGCGGTGCCGTCGGGGGAGTTGTCATCAATTACCAGCACATGGAAATGCCGCGGCAGTGAAAAGATCTGCCTGACGACCTTCCCAATATTCTCCCGCTCATTATAGGTAGGAATAATGACTAGTGCATCAACCACTTTGTAATGTCAGATTTTAGGTTTTGTATGCAGGTATCCGGATGTATACGGTACATCTTTTTGGATCCCGTTTTCCAAAAATACGTTTTTTAGCGGAATTAATTGTGAAAAATCTTATTGTTTTCTTTTTTTCAGAATTTATCCTCCTTTCCTGCGGATTCATGACATGAGATTTCTGTAATTTTGTGCTTATGGAAAAGCCATTAATTTATTTTGACAATGCAGCCAGTACGCCCCTGGATGAGCGGGTGCTTGAAGTCATGCAGGTTTGCCAGCGTGATTTTTTTGGGAATCCGTCGTCGGTGCATGAGGCAGGTCGCCGTGCCCGGGTGGCGATAGAGGATGCACGTCGAAGCATCGCCAGGCTTTTGCATGTGGCGCCAGCAGAGGTTTTCTTTACGTCAGGAGGCACTGAGGCCAATAATGCCATATTGCGTGGCTGTGCTGAGGATCTGGGATACAAGCATTTTATAACGAGCCCCCTGGAGCATCCTGCGGTCTTGCGTCCACTGGATGCCATCAAGGCAAAAATGGGCATAATGGTACATCTTTTGAAAGTTGATGGCCTGGGGCATGTTGACCTGGAGCACTTAGCATCCCTGCTTTACAAATATCCTGCCTCCGTGGTGAGTCTGATGCATGCCAACAATGAAACGGGCACCCTTCTTCCCTTGAAGGCGGTATCAGCACTTTGCCAGGAAAAAGGGGCGCTTTTCCATTCAGATACCATCCAGACGGTGGGTAAGATGAAAATGGACCTGCGGCAACCGGGGATAGACTTTTCCGTGGCAAGCGCACATAAGTTTCACGGACCGAAAGGCGCGGGTTTCATGGTGATACGTTCAGGGAATTTTTTCAAACCCCTGATCCTGGGTGGGGGGCAGGAACGTAACATGCGTGCTGGCACCGAAAATCTCTATGGCATTGTGGGAATGGCAGAGGCAATGAAACTCGTGCATGAGAACCTGGATGAGGATCAGCAGCACATCCTGAAGCTGAAAAAAGCCTGCATGGAGGAGCTGAAGGGGAGGTTGCCCGGCGTCTCTTTCAATGGGGATGCCTCCGGGAGTTCCCTGCACACCATTTTGAACCTGACCCTGCCGGCTGATATCGATCCCGATATGTTGCTTCCGCGCCTGGACATGGAAGGCATTTGCGTTTCCTCGGGCAGTGCCTGTGCCTCGGGGACAAGCAAAGGGTCTCACGTGCTGGAAGCCCTCGGCGTGGATCTGCAGAGGCCGTCGCTGCGGATTTCCTTCAGCCGGTACAACACCCTTGAAGAGGTGCAGCGGCTGGTGGATGTGCTGGTGAAAGTGTCGACATAAAGTCTTATTGGTGCACCTTTTCCTTTGCGCTGTTTGCGTTTTTTTTTGATTTTGCGGCTTTTGCGTGGAATGCTTTTTTCCTCGCAAAGGCCGCAAAATGGTTGGACGCAAAGGCAGCAAAAGCCAGATTGAAAAGGTGGGAAGGGCTTCCGGTATTAATAGGAAAAAACCGCTTTATGTAGAGCCCGGATCCCTCCGGGTGTCGCATAAAGCGGTTTTTTGTTGTGCCTTACCGGTAAGTAAACGGAAAAGACAGCTTGTTGGGTCCGTTATTTGGCTGCGTCATACAGTTGTACGTCATCCACCCTGAATGTGCCGGTTTCTCCGGCAGGCTCGCTTCCTTCGTAGCGCCAGGCGATGTGCACGATGCCTGAATAACTGCTTAAGTCTATCACACCTGAAGAAATAAACTCATGCGCGGGGTCATCCCCACCTGCAAGGGTTGCAGGGAGACTTTCCCAGTTGGCGTTTTGCACATGGCTGCCATCAAAATCCGTGGCGATGTACACGCTGAAGCCGTCGTGGGTATGGAAAGCCTGTGCCGAAAGGAATTCAAGTACTGGTTCGCTGCTGGCATCGAGATCCACCGGCGGGGTGATCATCCACATGATGTTTTGGTCATCATTGGAATTAAAAGCCGTAGCCTGTGCATAGTGGTTGCCCTCGTGCGTGCGGCAAATCCATTTTCTTTCACCAACCTCGGCAATGGCAGTCCACCCGTTTCCTTCAATTACGTCGTGATCCGGATAGTCCTGGAAGTCCTCATCGATCGTTGTCACGGGATCCATATCCTCTCCGTTGTCATCGTCGTCGCCCACATATTCCATATCGTCCAGGCTTCTCAGCAGCAGCTGAGGACTGTAATATTTAGATGCGATGGCGGTGATATTGTAGATGCCGCCATCCACCGGGTCGTCTGCAAAAGCTGCCCAGGCATAGGTATATAGGGTGACGTTGCCGGTACCGTCGCTGATCTGGATGTTGCCTTCAAACGCATTGGCTGAAGGCACGGATACATCTTCAATATGGATCAGCGTAGACTCATATTGGTCGAAGTTATCATTGAGCTCAGCGATGGTGACGGTGGTTGGCTCCGGCAACTCTCCCTCGCCCATGCTGTGTGCATTGCCTGTGGGGATCTGCTCGATTTGTAACAAGCCGTTGAATAGGGCAATGGGCATATTGGAAACGATTACACGGACTTCGTGGCCATGATTGAGGCTGTGCCAGTTCTGGAAGCGCAGTGCGATGCCGTCCCCGTTTTCGTCCATCAAATAGGCGTTCTGGCCGGGATGGTTTTCATATTCCCTGTCGGAGATGATGACGCCTTCCAGGCGGGAATCGTCCGGTATGGTGGTTTGCCCTTCGTCAAACATCTGGCGGATCTCTGCGATGGTCAGCAATTCGGCATCCTCTCCCGGGGGAGGGAAGCGTTCGTTGTCAAGCTCCACTTCATCGGTAGTCCTGATGTAAAGCTGCATGAAGTCCCGGTATTGGGAAACCACCGCAATGACGCTTCCACTGCCTTCGGGCGTTTGTTCGCCTGCAAAGTCAGCGTAGCCACTCGTTCGCACTTCTATGGAATTGCCGTCCTGGTCCATCAGCACACGGCTGGCGGCCATTTGCTCATCCGGGTAGGCGTATGTTTCTCCCACATCCTGTGTGGCAAACTGCACATCTTCCAGCTTGATGAGCTGCGCCTGCATGTTGGAAGAGATATCGGGTATCTCAACCGTTTGCGGCTCCATGTATTTTTCAGTGGCTTGCCTGACGATGGCCTCGTTCGGGTCGATGTTGTCGAGCTGAAGCATTTGCTCAAATGCGTCGAGCACGGCGCCATCAAGGCTGATGCGGAGCGAATCCCCTATACTGAATTGCGATGGTGTGGTAAGCCGGAGATCGATGCCCCCGGTTTCATCCTGTACGATCAGGCTCCGGTAAATGTTTCCGGTGTGCTCATCCATCACCACGGTGGCAAAGAGCATGGCGTCGCCAGTAAACTCTACGGGCTCACCGTTGTAATGGTCCCTGACCTCTGCGATGGTCATCACCGCGTCTTCATTGATCTCATTGATGGGCGGGTGTACCGGGTCATCTTCACAGCCAGCCAGAAAAAAAGCTGCCATGATGACGAGCAGGTATTTGCTGAATTGATCTATTCTCATGTGTTTATCGTTTTACAACTGTTAGGTTTTCTGATGCATATGGGTTAAACGCAATCTGCATTTTTGGCTTTTAGC
>SLEW01000107.1 GCA_007124575.1 Bacteroidales bacterium
ATGCTAAAGTTTTTGAGAAGTTTCACCAAATTGATCAGAAATTTCTGGAGTACGACGAAAACTTCAGCAAGCTGTTTGATGCCCTGGAGCAAAAGAAGTTAACCCCCAACCAGGGCATCTTCTTCAACGGCCAGGTGTTTGACGCCTTCGTGTTCATCTCGAAACTCATCAAATCAGCCCGGTCGCGTATTGTGCTGATTGACAACTACGTGGATGAAACTACCCTGCAGCTGTTTTCCGACAAAAACAGCGAAGTGTCAGTGAAAATTTACACCAAACATCTCACAAAAAAACTCTTAATGGCAGCAGAAAAGTTCAACCGGCAGCATGGCGGGATCGTCATCAACAGGTTCGAAGACAGCCACGACCGGTTTATCATCATTGATGATGAGGTGTATCACATCGGGGCCAGCCTGAAGGATTTGGGAAAGAAATGGTTTGCGTTTTCCAGGCTGGGTCTGGCACCGGAGGTCTTTTTATCGAAGATACCGGACGAATCATGGAGGAATTAATAATCGTGAATATCAACCAAATATCATCTTTGCGTGCTTCGCGTGCAAATCTTTACGTGGGATTTTTTGCTCCTCGCAAAGAGCGCAAAGATAAAAACACGCAAAAAACGCAAAGAAGAAAGCATACTGAATCCTTTTGCGGCCTTCGCGTGGAATCTTTTTCCCACCAGGATATCCTGTAATAAACGAGTAATCTGTTTTTTTTCGGGGACATAAATCATATGCCGCCGTTTTTCTAATGCTTTTCTAATGCTTTTCTAATCTATTTTTAATAATGGTCTGAGTCGGCCAAAGTACATTTGTTAATAAATAATCCTTTACAGAAGTTTCGCACACATTGTAATGTTTTTATTATCAACAACATAACAAACCATTCTTTTGTTACAGGTTGAATTACAAAAGGTTAACATTTCCATTCCATAAAAACCAATCATGAAGTTATAGATCCATAAAAACATGCGAAACTTCTGATTTCTATTACACATCATTTGAACGCTATGTTATATGAACACTGATCAATCTTTTTCGGAAGAGATCAAACGCAAAATCAAGAGCAAGGAGAACCTGGATGAGGTTATTGCTGCTCTCAACAAACTTCCGGATGCTGAAATCGCAGAAAGCCTGAAAGCGCTTTCGAATGAGGACCTGATCACCGTGCTTTCGTTGTTCCCGGTGGAAAAGCAGGGACGGGTCTTTGCAGAGTTTGACATGCCCCTGCGGCTGCATTTTTTCCAGCATGTGAGCAAGAAGTGGTTTGCCCGGATGTTTGAAAAAATGCCTTCCGACGACAGGGCCGACACCTTCCAGCAGCTGAATACCCAGGAAAGAGTCACCTTATTGCCCTATCTCCAAAAAGTCATCCGCGAGGACGTCCTCCGCCTGAGTGCCTACGCGCACGACACCGCAGGTGGGGTCATGAGTACCGATTTTGCCATGATCAAAGCCGATCAAAGCTGTGCCGAGGCATTGAAGCAGATCAGGCAGGATGATCCCGAGGAAAAAATGCTTTTTCACCTTTATGTGGTTGACGACCAGACGGTGCTGCATGGCTACATGACGTTGAAAGATCTGGTTATTGCCGATCCAAATGAGATAGTTAGGGGCCGGATGCGCAAAGAACCTGTGTCGGCAGACCTTGACGAGGACAGGGAGACCGTAGCGGCAAAGATTGAAAAATATGAGTTGCTGGCTTTGCCCGTATTGAACGAAAAAGGCCAACTGATGGGCATTGTGCACCAGGACGATGCCATTGAGGTGATACGCCAGGAACAGACCGAAGACATGGAAAAGTTTATGGGCATCATTCCGGGCAGTGAGATCCTGAATTACAATCAAACTACGGCAGCCGGTCACTTTCGCAAAAGGGTCACCTGGCTGGCTATCCTGACGGTGGTCGGTTTTGTTTCCGGGATGATCATCCAACGTTATGAGGCTGCCCTGTCGGCGCTGATGATCCTGGCGCTGTTCATTCCCATGGTGGCTGACACCGGCGGAAACAGCGGCAGCCAGGCTGCGACCGTGGTCATCAGGGCCATGGCCCTTGGGCAGGTAAGTATCAGAAACTGGTTTGGGATCCTGGCAAAGGAAGCACGCATTTCCCTTATGCTGGCTGGCGTGCTTGGTGTGATATCTTTTTTTATGATACTTATCTTGACGCGGCAATCGGATTTTGCCCTGCCTTACAGTCCTGGATTCACTGCTTTTGGGATATCCCTTGCCCTGTCAGTGCAGGTCATCACGGCTACCATGCTTGGTGCAGGCCTGCCCCTTTTGGTAAAAAGGTTTGATGGTGACCCGGCCATCGCCGCCAGTCCTGCTATCACCACCGTGGTAGACATTACCGGACTGCTTATATATTTTGGCATGGCCACATTGTTGTTCTTTTAAACCGGTTATTTTACAAATGCCCACAAACGAGTACCACATAAATCATCAATTCAACATGGATTAAATGCAATGGGGCTAATTTGCTTTAACAAGGGTTAAATGCAAAGGGGCTAATCTGCCTGTCTATAAATCAGTTTTTAACACAGGTGGCTTTCCTGTTCCATAATTTATGGTTATTTTTGCAGGAGGGAAAACCCCGTTTTGAAAGCAATAGACCATGGCACTCACATTTTTTAAAACACCGCGTAACAAGCAGTTTAATTACAAGCCGGTGTATTATGACAAGAAGAAGGAGGAGCGTGAGAAGCGACAGAAGGCTGCCCTGGAGGAAGATCATGAGAATTATGAGAAGGCCCTCAGGGACAGACTCCAGATGCGCTGGAAGCGCACTGCCGGGGCCCGGAGTCGCCGTGCTTCCAACCAGCGCCTGGTGGTGATCTTCGTGGTCATGTTCGTTTTGCTCTACCTGATTTTCTTTATTTAATTTCAAAAACAGACATTTATTACATGGCAGATGTGATTAAGCTTTTGCCGGATGCTGTGGCGAACCAGATTGCCGCCGGAGAAGTGATCCAGCGTCCGGCATCAGCCGTAAAGGAGTTGCTGGAAAACGCCATAGACGCAGGAGCAGACAATATTCAGCTTATCATTAAGGATGCCGGTAAAACGCTTATCCAGGTAGTGGATAACGGGTCTGGCATGACAGAGACTGATGCCAGGCTTTGTTTTGAGCGTCATGCCACATCAAAAATCAAACAGGCAAGCGACCTCTTTAACATTAAGACCATGGGGTTCCGCGGTGAAGCGCTGGCCAGCATGGCTGCCATTGCCAGGGCAGAGCTCAAAACAAGAACCAGCGAAGATCAGATAGGCACGGAAGTCATCGTGGAAGCAGCCAAAACCCTTTCACAAGATCCATGTACCTGCGCCAAAGGAACCAGTATCTCCATCAAAAACTTGTTTTTTAATACACCTGCAAGACGAAATTTCCTGAAGTCTGACAATGCAGAGAAAAGACATATTCTTTCAGAACTGCAACGCGTAGCCATCGCTCATCCCGAGATCTCATTTCAATACTATCAGAACAACCAGCTAACCCATCAGCTTAACAAAGCTAATCTAAAACAACGCATCGCAAACCTGTTTGGCAGCAACTATAACCAGCGGCTCGTTCCCGTGGAGGAGAAAACACAGATAGTTAATATTAGTGGATTTATTGGTAAGCCGGAGTTTGCAAAAAAAACCCGCGGAGAACAATTTTTCTTTGTCAACAAACGCTTTATTCGCTCCCCATACCTTAATCATGCAGTAGAAAAAGCTTTTGATGAACTTATTCCTGAAGGTGCTCATCCCACCTTTTTTATCTTTCTTGAAACAGACCCGGAGCAGCTGGATGTAAACGTGCATCCCACAAAAACTGAAATAAAATTTCAGGAGGATAATTATATATATCAGATTGTAAGAACGGCAGTAAAACGTACGTTGGGAAGCTATAACCTCTCCCCCAGCCTGGATTTTGAACACGAGCCTGCATTTGACACCGGACCTCGGGATAAAGGTAAGCCCATTACACCTCCAGGAATAACCATCAATCCAGACTATAATCCTTTTGATGAGGATAAGCGTGGGAGGACATCATCACACCAGAACCTGAAGAGCAGAGCCAACCCCAGTCAGTGGGAAAGCCTTTTCCCGGGCGAGGCCGACATCCCTGAACACAAAGAAGGCGAAGAAAAGAAACAGTTTATCATCAGCCCTGACTGGAAAGAGGGAAAAAAGGAGGTGAACGGACAAAGGTTCTATCAACTGCATAACCGGTATATCATCACTCCTGTTAAGTCAGGCATGATGGTTATTGATCAGCAACGTGCCCATGAACGTGTGTTGTTTGAAAAATTCAGCCGCACATTACACGATCATAAAACCGTCTCGCAACAGCTACTTTTTCCTGAAAACATCTCTCTTAATGAACACGATACGGAAATTTTAAAGGAGATTCTTGACCCCATACGTTCTTTGGGCTTTGGCATAAACCCGCTGGGAAAACATACTTTTGTGGTGGATGCTATTCCGGCAGACCTTGAAGAAGAACATGCACTGCAGGATGTTGTTGAAGGCATCATTGAAAACTTTCAGAAAAACCAGCTTACGCTAAAGCACGACGTCAGAAGCAATGTACTGCGGGCCATGGCAAAAAGGTTGTCTATAAAGCATGACAAGGCGCTTTCCGAGGATGAGATGGCCTCCATAACCAACAGCCTGTTTGCGTGTGAACTGCCTCAGCACACCCCGGCGGGAAAGCCTGTACTTCAGATTATCACCAATGAAGAACTCTCGGAGCGCTTTAAATAACAGAGAAATCGTATTTTTGCATTTTAAATTACGCCAAATGTCAGATAAACTTTTGGCAATGAATGATGTTAGTTGAATGGATGCCTTTCGGTAACCAGTGTTATGACCTGGTTTTCCGGGATAACTTAAACTCCCATGAAGCCTGTGTGACACCAGGAAGAGTGTATTAAACGATATTGACTTATGATGCAATACAGAACCGGCGGATTTAAC
>SLEW01000264.1 GCA_007124575.1 Bacteroidales bacterium
GAACGGGGGTTTCTTAATGTTTTCAAGGTATCAGCTATTTTTTGATGAATAATTGCTGTGCTTTCCAGGTTAACTGAACGCAAAGGTAAAATTTTTTATTGTTGCTCCAGCACGGATTCACCCATTAATACTTCATCATAAAATTGATTGTAAGCATCAATATAGGTATCTTTGTCATGAAACTCAAGGAGAGGCTTGCCGCTTTCCCTGGCATATCGCTCGAGTTCAGGATGAACTTCCCTGTCTCCCATGATCACGCCGTCGGAATAGTCAATGGCCACCTTGCTTATGTTTTCATATGCAGGCTCACTGAATTTTGCCAGGGCTTCCTCTGAAACACCTTTAGCTTTCATCTTTTTGCTTATATTTACATCAAGCTGGCCGGGAAACGCATCATTGTAAAGCGAATAAATCACCTTGGTATCTGAAAACATGGGGTTATCTTTGAGTACCTCTTTAAGGTAAAAAGGCATCAGGCTGGTAAACCATCCGTTGCAGTGTACCAGGTCGGGGGCCCACCCCAGCTTTTTCACTGTTTCCACCACGCCCCTGGTAAAAAAGATCGCGCGTTCATCGTTATCGGCGAAATACTCTCCATTTTTGTTGGTAAGGGTAAACTTACGCTGGAAGAAGTCTTCGTTGTCGATGAAGTAGATCTGCATCCTGGCAGATTGTATTGACGCCACTTTGATAATCAAGGGATGGTCAGTGTTGCTGATGACAAGGTTCATCCCTGAAAGGCGGATTACTTCATGCAGTTGATTGCGACGTTCGTTGATGCAACCGTAGCGGGGCATGAAAGTGCGGATCTCTTTTTTTCTTTCCTGGATTCCCTGGGGCAGGTAGCGGCCGATGTGGCCCATGTGTGTTTCTTTGAGATAAGGTGTTATTTCCTGTTGAACAAAAAGAACTTTTGGCTTTTCCATAAACGCAAGAACAATTTAAAATGCTGTCAATAAAAAGGATATGCAAAATTACGCTTTTTTTTGTGATTTTTCAAGTTTTACTTATTAGCTTTGCGGATTTGTTTTTTGGGTGGTATATTTTATCTTGTTTTTAATATAAAACACAAAAAACCAACTATTTAAGTTTTTCAATGAACGTTTTCAGGCATAAAAAATCTCTCAATCAATGGGTTCGGCAGGGCAAGGCCCGGGGCATGCGCCTGGGGTTTGTTCCCACCATGGGGGCTCTCCATGCGGGCCACCTGGAGCTTGCCGGGCGTGCATTGAAAGAGAACGACCTTGTGGTTTGCAGCATTTTTGTGAACCCCATCCAGTTTAACAAAGCGGAAGACCTGGAAAAATACCCCCGCTCGCTGGAGGCCGACCTCAGGCAACTTGAAGACATAGGATGTGATGCGGTGTTTTGCCCTGACACCCGGGAGATGTATCCCGAGAAAGACGCCCGGGTATTTGATTTCGGACACCTTGACAAGGTGATGGAGGGCAGGTACAGAGAAGGCCATTTTAATGGGGTAGCCATCGTGGTGGACAGGCTTTTTCGCATCACAGAGCCTGACAAGGCTTATTTTGGAGAAAAAGACTTTCAGCAGTTACAAATCATCAGGGCGATGGTACGGATGGAGGGTCATCCGGTGGAAATTGTCGGGTGTCCGACGGTGCGTGAGCCTGACGGACTCGCCCTCAGCAGCCGCAACGCAAGGCTGACAAAAGCACAGCGCCAGGAAGCCCCCGGAATATACCAGGCCCTGAAAAAGGCGCGGGAGATGTTCCCTGCCACTGACACAAAGGAGATCATCCACGCTGTTACAAAACAAATCAACGCCTCACCGGAGCTGGAGCTGGAGTATTTTGAAATCGTGAAAGCCCGTGACTTATTGCCAGCCACCAGAGCACACGCCAACGAAAAAGTAATGGGATGCATTGCGGTGCACGCCGGGGATGTGCGACTGATTGACAATCTTAGTCTAAATTCGTAACTTTGTCATCATCAATTAAAAAGCATTATGCTTCTCGAAATAGTAAAATCTAAAATTCACAGGGCTGTCGTTACCGGGGCAGACCTCAACTACATAGGCAGCATCACCATCGATGAAGATTTGATGGATGCCAGCGGTATCATTGAAAACGAAAAGGTACAGGTTGTGAACATTAACAATGGCGAGCGACTGGAAACCTACGTGATCAAGGGAGACCGTGGTAGCGGGCAGATATGCCTGAACGGCCCGGCAGCCCGGAAGGTACAGCCTGGCGACATCATTATCATCATTGCCTATGCCATGATGGAAGCCGAAAAGGCCAAATCATACGTGCCCAGGGTCATCTTTCCCGACACGGCGAACAAAATCTGATCATTACCTTGAACACACAGGTAAAAAGATACGTAAAGGTGTTCATCTCCCTTTTGGTGGGTGTTTTGATCCTATGGCTCATAACACGCGGCCAGGATGTACCACGTATCATGGAAGAATTCCGTCATGCCAATTACGGATGGATCCTTCTCGCCATGCTGTGTGCCCTGCTCAGCCACTTCCTGCGGGCCGTAAGGTGGAATATGCTGATACGCACCATGGGGTACAAGACAAACAACTATCAAACCTTCCTGGCCGTGATGACGGGATACCTGTCAAACCTGGCCATTCCGAGAATGGGTGAGATCACCCGCTGCGTCACCCTCAGCAAAGCCTCCAAAACTCCCTTTAACGCCCTGGCAGGAACCGTTCTGGCAGAAAGAGCCTTTGACCTGTTCAGCATGCTCGCTATCGTTTTTATCACTATCGCCGGCCAGTTCAGCTTTCTGCGAAACTTTCTCCTCCAAACCATATGGGCCCCCACCCTTGAAAGAGGCACTGCCCACTGGCTGCTGATCTCCATCGTTACCATCCTGTTTCTTGCCCTGATTATCATATTGATCTTATTTCTGCGAAAAAATTTGTATAACCCCCGCGAAGGAAGTTTCTTTTTTCGGCTGAAAAGACAAATGCACGGGTTCTCCAGTGGCGTGAGCACCATCAAAGACATGCGTGGCAAGGGATGGTTCGTGCTTCATACCCTGCTGATATGGGGCCTCTACTACCTTACCGTGTACCTTTGCTTTTTTGCTATCCAGGCCACATCAGACCTTACTGCCCTGGCCGGCCTGACCCTCCTGGCCGTCGGCAGCCTGGGCATCCTCGCTCCCGTACCCGGAGGCATCGGCACCTATCACTTCCTGACCATCATCACACTTAGAGAATTATATGGCATCGCATCCGAACCTGCCACCTCCTATGCATACATCACCCACGCCACACAGATCGTAGTAAATATTACAGCAGGAACATTCGCATGGATTATGCTCTCATTAAAAAAACAGAATCATGACACACAGCAAACATCAGCACCTGACGGAAAAGATCATCAGGACGCATGAACACGAGGAGCTGCTGAGAAAGCGGATACACTATCTTCGTTTCACCGGACAGCGTATGGTGTTTACCAACGGGTGTTTTGACCTCCTGCACGCCGGGCATGTGGACTACCTTTCACGTGCCGCCGACCTCGGTGATGTGCTTATCGTGGGCCTGAACACCGACGATTCGGTTCGCAGGCTCAAAGGCGACGACAGACCCGTCAACCCGGAAGAAGCACGCGCCAGCGTGCTGGCAGCCCTCTCGTTTGTCGACCTGGTGGTGCTCTTCGATGAAGACACCCCAACGGAGCTGATAAAAAAAGTCAAGCCCGACGTGCTCGTCAAAGGACAGGATTACCAGCCTGAAAATATCGCAGGGGCAAACATCGTTAAAGAATACCAGGGAAAAGTGGTAACCATTCCTCTTCTGCAGGGATTTTCCACTTCAAGCCTTTTCAACAGGATACACAGCCTTAAGAAAAAATAACATTTTTGCTCCGGCAATATCCTTAATTTCGCCTGTATTGGAACGATACTTGCAGGTAAGCTATGCTAACTGCTCCTACACAGATATACCATGGAAGAAAACCGTAAAAACCTCATAAGCGCAAAAGTCTACATTCCCGTTATCCTGGCCTTCATCCTGGCACTGGGCTTCTTTCTCGGTATCAACCTGAGAACCCCGAAGTCAGGCAGTACCGATCAGCCATTCTTTTCTGTAGGTGTAGAACGTAATGACAAGCTGAACCACGTGCTTAACTACATTCTTGATTCGTATGTGGATCCGGTATCAAAGGAAGAGCTTACCGACGACGCCGTTCGCAGCCTGGTAAAAAACCTTGACCCCCACTCGTCATACATCCCGGCATCTGAGTTTCGCCGGCTGAACGACCCGCTGATGGGCAGCTTTGAAGGCATAGGCATCGAATTCAACATGGTTAATGACACACTGGTGGTGATCAACCCTATAGCCGGCGGTCCCAGTGAAGAGGCAGGCATCATGCCCGGAGACCGCATTGTGCAGGTGGAAGACACCGTTATTGCAGGGGTCAGCAAGTCAACCGACGCGGTCGTCGACATGCTTATGGGAAAAAAGGGCACCACCGTGGAGGTAAAGATAAAACGTGCAGGCTTGCCTGATCTGCTTTCTTTTTCGCTTACGCGGGATGAGATCCCGTCTTTTAGCATGGATATTGCCTATATGGCAGATGACATCACCGGATACATCCGGCTGAACAAGTTTTCTGCCACCACCTACAACGAATTTGTCAGCGGCATGGATGACCTTATTGACAAGGGCATGCAGCAGATGATCCTCGACTTGCGGGGCAATGGAGGAGGCTTTCTGGAGGCTGCCATTGAGGTTGCCGATGAACTGCTGCAGCCTGGCGAGCTTATCGTATATACCGACGGACGCAGCAGGTCGCGCAACTATGCCCGGGCCGAAAGGGATGGCCGCTTTGAGTCACAACCGCTTGTGGTGCTTATCGACGAATGGTCGGCATCGGCCAGCGAGATCATCGCGGGAGCCGTGCAGGACAACGACCGCGGCCTGGTGGCAGGACGCCGCTCCTTTGGCAAAGGCCTCGTACAGGAACAAATACA
>SLEW01000268.1 GCA_007124575.1 Bacteroidales bacterium
CCGGCACGATCATCCAGTTTATGCCATATCCTATCGTGGTAGGCTTTACCAGTGGGATAGCACTCATCATCTTCACCACGCAGATACAGGAGTTTTTTGGCTTTCCGGGAAATGGCGCACCACCTGATCCCGTAGGAAAGTGGAGCTATTATGCCGCCTATTATACAGACATCAATTACGTGGCAGGAGGCCTTGGCCTGATCACCATATTTATCACCGTGCTGTGGCCATTTATTTACCGTAAGATTCCCGGATCCCTGGTTGCCATCATTGTCGTTACACTCATCACAAACCTTTGGGGCCTGGATGTGGAAACCATAGGAAGCAAGTTCGGTCAGTTTTCAGCATCCTTTGCACTGCCCGACTTCGGAGATGTGGATTTTACACTTATACAGCAGCTGGCCGTGCCGGCTTTTACCCTTGCCATGCTGGGCTCCATCGAATCGCTTCTGTCAGCCATCGTGGCTGATGGAGCAACCGGCTACAGACACCGGCCCAACACAGAGCTCATGGCCCAGGGCATAGCAAACATACTTTCTCCACTCGCAGGAGGCATGGCAGGCTCAGGAGCCCTCGCGAAAACCATGACGAACATCCGTAATGGCGGGAAAACACCAGTGGCAGGAATGTTCCATGCCATCATTATGTTGGCCCTCATGCTGTTTCTTGGGAAACTCGCCATGCTGATCCCTCTAACCGCACTGTCAGGTATACTTATCGTGGTGGCTTACAACATGAGCGAATGGCGGTCTTTCAGAAGCATCCTGAGAAGCTCCCGTGGAGAAGCAACCATACTGCTTACCACCTTCCTCATGACCATATTTATCGGATTAAATGTAGCACTGCCTTTTGGTATTATCCTGGCCATGATCTTATTTGTAAACAGAGTAATGGAAACATCCGACATTGAAGTGCTGCGTCACGAAGTGGAAGATGAAAAATCACATATCACAGAAGGCTTTGAGACACTCGAAATTCCAAAAGGTGTGGAAGTGTTTCAGATCAAGGGACCCTTTTTCTTTGGGATCGCCAACAAATTTGAAGAAGCGGAGCAAGAGATACGGGAAGTCCCTAAAATACGCATCCTGCGCATGCGCCGTGTGCCTTTCATCGACAGCACCGGTTTGAAAAACCTGCGCAGCTTTGTGGAAAGATCCCATAGGCACCATACTACGGTCATCCTCTCCGGACCCACAGAGAAGGCCATCAACACACTGAAAAATGAAGGCCTTTATAATGATATCGGCGAGGAAAATATCTGCCCCGACATCGAGGCATCCTTAGACAGGGCCCGAAAGCTATTGGAAAAAAAGTCCTGATATTCAACTGAAAAATCAGCTTTCTGCAATTGTTTTTTCCACCTGCTTTACGATGGCTTCTTCCTTTTTGCGGGCAGCTTCTTCCAGCTCCAGACCTTTTTTATATACCTTTTCATAATAACTCTTATCTTCAAGATCTGCGGCATTGATCTTTACATTAAGAAAGGCTCCCCTGATGGCCATCCTCGCGCACAATGCTCCTACCGCGGCATCTGATGCTGAGCTTTGCAAGCCTTTTTCAGCCATTACCTCCATCACTTCCATGGATTCATAGGATTTCTCCATCACACGGAAAGGAATCTCAATGGCATACCTGGTGGCATCCTGGATAGCCTGTTGCCGGGCTTTTTTGTCTTCCTGTGTCTTCTTAGGCAGCTTGAAAGCCTCCATGATCCGGTTAAACGAGCGCGTATCCTCGTCCACCAAAAACATCAGCTCGTTTTTCAACTCCTGTCCTTTTTCAGCCCATTCACTGTACTTCTCCCAATGATCATCCCAGCCGCGCTTGTGCGATGACAAATTAGCCACCATGGTGCCCAGAGATACGCCAAGTGCACCCACATATGCAGATACAGACCCACCACCGGGTGCAGGTGACTCGCTTGCCGTTTCATCAGCAAAAGCCTCTACGGTCATGTTGGCCAGCTGCTTATCATCATCCGCTTCTATCATGTATTCAATGATCTTCTCTTTGGGATCAAAAGGCTTCAACTCATCCAGTCCCATAGACTTCACGGCGATTTTAATCAGCTCGGAATCTGATACACCCAGGCTTCTTTGCTGCTTAGCCAAAAAGTATTTTCCTGCATCCAGCATGGCTTTCAGTGGCACAAGCCCTACGAGCTCAGACCCGGTGACCCTGAGCCCCCGTTTGTTTGCCTTATCACTTACTTCGTCAAAAGCCACATGTACCGGAGTAACGGAAATGTTAGTCAGGTTCATGGATATCTGTGCAATGCCATACTCCTCAATAAACCAGCCGATGGCTTTCACCTCCCTGAGCGTCCCGGGGATGTAAACCGGATCACCCTTTTCGTCTTTGACAATTTTACCTGTCAGTGGGTGACCTTCTCTTTTCACCCGGCCTTTTTCGCGTACATCAAAGGCTATGGCATTGGCCCGGCGGGTAGATGTGGTGTTGAGATTGATGTTATAAGCTACAAGGAAATCACGTGCGCCCACAGCGGTAACACCGGCAGAGGGATTCAGTTTCGCAGGCCCAAAGTCAGGCTTCCATTCAGGAGTGGTCACCTTTTCAGCCATCCCTTCATACTCACCACTGCGGCAATTAGCCAGATTTTTCCGTTCGGGCTTCATGGCCGCATTTTCATAACAATATACTGAGATACCAAGCTCATCACCGATCTTTTCAGCCAGTTTATGGGCGTATTCCACCACCTCTTCCATGGATATGTTGGATACAGGAACAAGGGGACATACGTCGGTAGCACCCATGCGCGGATGCGCGCCCCGATGCTTGCGCATGTCAATTAGCTCAGAGGCTCTTTTAACAGCTCTGAAGGCTGCATCAACCACCTCGTCTGGTGTTCCTACAAATGTCACCACCGTGCGATTGGTGGCTTTACCAGGATCAACATCGAGGAGCTTCACCCCCTCCACGCTTTCTATCTCCTGTGTGATGCTGTTAATCACACCCATATCTACACCTTCACTAAAATTTGGTACGCACTCTATCAGTTTCTTCATGGCTATAATGTGTTTTTTTGTTTTGTACTGTTGTATGCGAAAATAAAAAAAAAGCCCTTATCATGAAAGGGCTTTGTAAGATATTAGCAAATATTCGCTGTTGAATTAGAAACGGCGCTCTTTGATGCGTGCGCGTTTTCCGCGCAGCTTACGCAGATAGAAAATCCGTGCACGCCTCACCAGGCCGCGACGATTCAGAATGATCTTATCAATGGAAGGAGAATGCAAAGGAAAAATTCTTTCCACACCAATATTTCCAGAGATCTTCCTTACAGTGAAAGTCTCGGTGGCACCACTGCCACGACGCTGAATTACGGTACCCTGGAAAGGCTGGATTCGCTCTTTGTTACCTTCTTTGATTTTGTAATGTACAGTGACGTTATCTCCTGCACCAAAAGCGGGCCATTCCCTCTTTTCGATAAGGTTATCCTGCACAAAATCCATGATTTCTGTCTTATTCATCTCTCTGTAGTTTTATATTTCTGTCGGAAGAACCGATTTCCTCATAAGCCCGGCAAAAAAGCTCCTGCCGAACAATCATTCCCTTGTTTCACAATAACTTAGGAGGGGTGCTTCATCACAATGTTTTCCAAGAACTGTCTGATCTGCGTCTAAAGGAGTGCAAATTTAGACATTTATTCTCAAATACAAAACATTATACTAAATTATTTGATAATGATTCACCAGGGTATTTTAATGGATTTGGTCAAAAGGTATTGCGTACTGCGTCTTTCGTTTTGCTCTCTGCGTAATGCGTTCTGCGTTATGGTGTTTTGCGTTATGGTGTTTTGCGTTCTTCGTTAATCCGAAAGGCCCGGTCGCCGTTCGCGTGTACGTTTGACAGCCTGCTCATGTCGCCATTCAGCAATCTTCCGGTCGTGGCCGGAGAGCAGGATGTCCGGAACCTTCCAGCCCTTGTAATCAGCCGGACGTGTATATACCGGCGGTGACAACAGGCCATCCTGGAAGGAGTCTGACAAGGCTGATGTCTCATCGCCCAAAACGCCTGGGATAAGCCTGACAAGGGCATCCGTGATTATGGCAGCAGGTAGTTCGCCGCCCGATAATACATAGTCTCCCACCGAAACCTCCCTGGTGATAAGATGCTCCCTGATGCGCTCATCAATCCCCTTATAATGCCCGCACAGAATCATCAGACTTTGCTGCACAGACATCCTGTTGGCCATGGGTTGATCAAAACGCTCCCCATCAGGACTCATGTATATAATGTCATCATATTTACGTTTGGCTTTCAAGGCGTTAATGGCCCGTTCGACGGGCTCCACCATCATCACCATGCCGGCACCGCCCCCAAATGGATAATCATCCACACGGCGATGTTTGTCGGTGGTATAATCACGAATATCATGCAGGTGAATTTCCACAAGTTTCTTTTCTTTTGCACGTTTGATGATGGAGTGTGAAAAAGGACCTTCAAACATGCCGGGGAATATGGTTAAAATGTCGATGCGCATGGGGTTTACGTTTTGCGTTTTGCGTTTTGTTGAAAGCCAATAGCCAACAGCTAACGACTGAAGAGCTACTTCTTACTTCTTTACTTCTTACTTCTTACTTCTTACTTCTTACTACCTGCTTTTTAACACCTGCTGCTAACTTTTTATTTCCAGGTACTCAGCACCCAGCCCCCATTCCCCGGCCATCTCCTGCCAGGGCAAATACCTCCTCCAGTTCATAAACATGTGTGCCGTCCGGAGTATTGAATGAGGCGTTAATCATCGCACGGGCTACAGTTTGGGCGTGTATGGGCCGCATTTTTTGCATGATACCTATATGGTTCAGCAATCTGAGTCCGGCAATGCCGATATGTTCCATAATCCTCTTTTCTTGACGGGGCCCGGCAAGCGACCCGGGGCGGATAAACACCCTGCGGGAAAAGTCCAGCTGC
>SLEW01000299.1 GCA_007124575.1 Bacteroidales bacterium
CGGTGTACCTGAGGTGTTTCCTTTAAGAGGTTTCGGATGGCAGGTCTGAGCACCCCGTCGCCTTTGCCGTGGAGGATCCTTATCTGCGGCACGCCGAGAAGGTAGGCATCATCGATATGGGTTTGTACTTTATGCAGGGCTTCATCCACGCGGCTGCTTCGCAGGTCCAGGTCGGGGCGGAAGGCAGCAGCTCTGGCGTTCAGGTCAAAGGTGCTGCTTTTGCTACCGGCTTTTTTGGGCTGTTTGACAGCTGACTTTTTAAGCTTTACCAGGTCGTCAAGTGCAACACGCATCTGGATATTCCCGAAAACCACCAGTGCCTTTTTTCCGGTGATCTCTTCCACTTCGCCGGGGGTTTCCTGTCCTTTCACCTTCACGGTATCGCCTTCGCGAATGGGGCCCGGAGCCGTTTCAGGCTTTTTTTGAGTCTTTTTTTCCTTCTTTTTAGGCTTTTTAGCCGAAGCAGCAGGCATTTTCTGCAGCTTTTCTGTCTCTTCCCGGATATAATCTTCAAGGGCCTGCCGTGCCTCCCGGGTTTTCCCTTTCTCCGCACCTGCTTCTTTGATCTGCCGGATGGTGTTCTCGATCATCCGGTTGGCACCGGCGAGGATCTCCCGGGCTTCTTTGCGTGCTTCAGCAATCACTTCACCTTTCCGGTCTCTCAGCTCATCACGCAGGCCTTCATACTTGTCTATCATCTCCGACAGGAAATCGTCGGCATGGCGCAGCTGTTTCTCTTTTGCTTCCAGCTCTGTTTTCTTTACATCCAGGTCTTGCAGCTGCACGTCAAAGTCCAGGTCCTTGTCGCCGGCCAGGTCGCCGGCCCGGTTCAGAATGTCCTGTGGCAGTCCTATAGACCGGGCGATCTCGAAGGCAAAGCTGCTGCCGGGGTTGCCTGTTTTCAGCCTGTACAGGGGGCGCATCTCCTTGCTGTCAAAAAGCATGGATCCGTTGAGGAGCCCTTCATGTTTTCCGGCCATCAGCTTGAGGTTGGTATAATGCGTGGTGATGACCCCCATGGCTTTCCGGGAGTTCAGCTGTTCCAGGATAGATTCGGCGATGGCCCCTCCGATACGGGGCTCGGTGCCGGCACCAAACTCGTCGATCAGAAAAAGTGACCGTTCATCCACCTTTTTGATGAGGTGTTTCATGTTATGCAGGTGCGAGCTGTACGTGCTCAGGTCGTTCTCCAGCGATTGTTCGTCACCTATGTCGATGAACAGCCGTTGGAAGATGCCGGTTTCTGAGTAGCTCTCCATGGGGACGAGCAGGCCGCACTGCAGCATGTATTGCACTAGTCCGCATGTTTTGAGGCAAACAGACTTACCTCCGGCATTCGGGCCAGAGATCACCAGGATCCGGTCATTTTCATTCAGCTCCAGGGTGAGGGGCTCTACGTGTTTCTTTTGCTTTTTGTAGGAAAGGTACAGCAATGGATGCCGGGCATTAACCCATTTAAGCTGGGGTATGTCTTTTATCTGCGGTTTGAGGGCATCCATCTCAAGGGCCAGCCTGGCCTTGGCTCTCACGGCGTCTACCTTGCCCAGCATAAGGTAAGCCTTTTTCAGCTGTGGGATAAGGGGGCGCAGCGTGTCTGCAAAAGCTTTCAGAAGCCGGATCACCTCCTGGCGCTCTTCTCCTTCCAGGTCGCGCACCTGGTTATTCAGATCGAAGACCTCTTCGGGCTCTATAAAGGCCGTTTGCCCGGTGGCGGAATGGTCGTGAATGAAGCCGCGCACCTTGCGTTTGTAGGCCACGGGCACCGGGATCACCTGGCGGCCGTTGCGCAGGGCCAGCTCCATGTCTTTGTCGACCCAGCCTGCTGCCTTGCCTTCACCCAGGATGTTGTTGATGCGCCGGACAGCTGTCTTCTCCAGCTCCTGCTTTTTCTGACGGATATCCCGAAGTGCCGGAGAAGCACTGCTGCGTACTTCGCCGTGTTCATCGATCAGGGCATTTATCTGTACGGGCAGGTCTTCGTCTACCTCAAGTCCTTTGGTATACAGGGAAAGCCAGGGGTATTTGAGCTGTTCGTCATCTCCTCTGCGCGCCAGAAAATGCATGATATCCAATATGGTCTGCAGCGACAGTTTAAGCTCCAGCAAGGCCTCTCCATCGGCATAGGTTCCCTCCGGACGCAGATGCCCGAAAAGTTCTTCCGGGTCATGGTAGTTAGCTCCGGGAAAGTGTTCACCCGTCAGGAGAATCTGACGGAACTCCTCTGCCTGGTTAAGATGCATCAGGATGCGTTCCCTGTCGGTGTCGAAAGCGATGGTCTCAACAACCTTGCGCCCCAGCGAGCTGAAACAGTGATCAAGAAGCATCCCGCGAATGCGGTCAAAGCCAGTCTTTTCCTCAAAATTGGCCGGATAGGTGTGTGTCATGTGATTTGTAATTGCCATGCGTGGTGTTTGCTAAGCCAGTCGGGCCCTTATTTTTTGTGTTTGTAAAATGTTAAAATATCCGGGCCTGCTATTAACTCTTAGTTGTTTGATATACGCATAAAACACCGACAAAATTACACAATGCATCCACATAATCGTTAATAAGCGGCCAATGCTTGCTAAAGATCTGGCTGGATTTTTGGCGCGAACTCATCTTTTCACCCCTTTGCTTCCGGTTACTTACCCGAACGATGATGTAAAGCCAAAACGCCGCAGGAATCCGGATAAAAACATACTATTTTATCATGGAAACGAATACATCTGGAGCAGACTGTGATGATAAATAGGTCTCTGCTGCAAAATAAAAGCCTGTCTATCAAATGATAAACAGGCTTTTCATGTAGCGGGGACGGGAGTTGAACCCGTGACCTTCGGGTTATGAATCCGACGCTCTAACCACCTGAGCTACCCCGCCGGATTAATCATTTCACGCATGCTGCTGTTTTATTGGAAGAGATTAGCCTTTCCCCATCATGCGCTTCTGATAAGGTGGTGCAAAATTATAAAACTATTTCAAAACACAAGCGGTTTTAATGGTTTTTTATATTTCAGGGAAGGTAATTCTTTCAAAACAACCAACGAGATCATGGCAAAAGCTACCGCGCAAATCCGCGCTGCGAAGCATCCGCGTTCCTCCGCGTTCATTCATGTTCTGCCACTAAAAAACCCCTGCACCAGAAAAAACACATCCCATCATGGCAAAAGCTACCGCGCAAATCCGCGCTGCGAAGCATCCGCGTTCCTCTGCGTTCATTCATGTTTTGCCGCTAAAAACCCCTGCACCAGCAAAAACACATCCCAGGACCTGCTTGCGCAAAACGCAAAACACATTCACCCCTCCCCACAATTTCTTTCATTAGCACATTGGCACATTAGCACATTGGCACATTAGCACATTGGCACATTAGCAAATTAGCACATTATAATATTAGCAAATTAGCACATTATCCTGTTATAGGTTTGGAGGCAGTTGTTTTTTGCGGCGCCTGAGGTTTGAAACCTGGGTCATCAGCAGGCCGGCGATCACGATAAACATCCCGATGACCCTGCTGAGGTCTATCAGTTCACCCAGGAAAATGAACGAGGTAATGGCGGTTACGATCGGGATCAGGTTGGCAAATATGGCTGTGCGGGCTATGCCTATGGCGCGCACACCTGTTGTGTAGAACATGAATGCCAGCGTGGAACCGAACACAGCCAGGGCAACCAGGGCTGCAACAGTTTCCCATGACGGCCTGATGTGAATGAAGTCACGAAAATCCATCACCAAAAAAACCGGAAGAAAAAACAGGGCACCCAAAAAGTTTTGCACCAGGATGATGGTAAAAGAGGTGTATTTTGCAGCCAGCTTTTTCAGGAATATGATATTCACCAGGGCGGAAAACACGGCAAAGAAGAGGAAAAAGATGCCGATGGGTGCTGCCGTGAACCGCATGTCGCCATCCATCACCATCACCAAAACCCCGAAAAAGGATATCAGGAAACCTGCCACGTTGATTGGGCTGACCTTCTCCCGGAAAGCCAGGTAGCCAAGTAACGGAGAGAAAACCGGTATGGTAGCGATTATTACTGCTGCCACGGTGGGCGACACATGGTATACCCCAAAGTTCTCCCCGATGAAAAAGAAGAAAGGCGAAAACAGCGAAAGCAACACGAATGCTTTATAATCACTCCGGTCGATGCGCTCGGTAAGTTTCCTGGCCTTAAAAATAATGGCCATCAGGGAAGTGGATATGACGAGCCGGATAAGCATCACCGTGATGGGCTGGTAATACGCAAAAGCCATCTTTGTCCATATATATGACATGCCCCAGAAGATCACCGCGAGGCTTACCAGGGTGTAGATGTATAGCTTATGTTGTTTAAAGCGCACCATGAGAACTGTTTCGTGCGCAAAAGTACGTTTTTTTGTCTTGCGCCGGGTCGGAGGGGGTTGAGAAGATGAGACGTGAGGGACTTTAGGGACTTTAGAGACTTGAGAGACTTTAGGGACTGAAGAGGCGTGAGGGGCGTGAGGGGCTTGAGGGGCTTGAGGGACTTGAGGGACTTAAGAGACTTGGGGGATACAGGGGGGTAGATACTTAGGGTTGTCGGGGGTTTCAGGGCGTTTGGCATGTTACGTGCGAATGCTGGCGTCAGGGTAAGGGCAAAAACTTGTACATTTGTATAAAATTTTTTCATCATGCAGGATTTGGAAAAGCATTTTGCGCCTTTTCGCAAACAGATCATCGGGATAGATCAGAAATATACGAGTCCATACGGCAGGCAACGCATCTTATATGCTGACTGGATTGCCAGTGGCAGGTTGTATGACCCGATAGAGCGCATCATAACATCCCGTTTTGGGCCTTTCGTGGCCAACACGCACACGGAGGCAAGCGAGACGGGTACGCTC
>SLEW01000136.1 GCA_007124575.1 Bacteroidales bacterium
GCTAAATCATGTGCCATATTTTCAAGAAATGGCCATTATATGGTATTGGCATAATGATTGAAACAAGTATGAACGAAAATTAATCAGGAACTAACAAATCAAAAACACATACACAATGGGTAAAATTATTGGTATTGACTTAGGAACGACCAACTCATGCGTTTCGGTGATGGAGGGTAATGAACCGGTTGTGATCCCCAACAGTGAAGGGCGTCGCACCACACCATCCATTGTCGCTTTCACCGATAACGGAGAGCGTAAGGTAGGTGACCCGGCAAAACGTCAGGCGATCATCAACCCGGAAAAAACAATTTATTCTGTCAAGCGATTGATGGGTATGCCATACGACGCTTCTTCCAAAGAGCGTGACAGGGTAACATACAAAATTCAAAAAGGTGATAACAACACCACCCGTGTCAAGATCGAAGACAGGATGTACACCCCGCAGGAGATCTCGGCCATGGTGCTGCAGAAAATGAAAAAAACGGCAGAAGATCACCTGGGCCAGGAAGTAACTGACGCAGTGGTTACTGTGCCGGCTTATTTTAACGACTCACAACGTCAGGCCACCAAAGAGGCAGGCGAGATTGCCGGCCTGAATGTTCGCCGTATCATCAACGAGCCTACGGCTGCATCCCTGGCATATGGCCTTGACAAAAAGGACAAAGATTTGCGTATTGCTGTCTTTGACCTTGGAGGTGGTACTTTTGACATTTCTATCCTGGAACTTGGCGATGGTGTTTTCGAAGTTAAGTCGACCAAAGGCGACACGCATCTGGGCGGCGATGACTTTGACGATGTGATCATCAACTGGCTTGCTGAAGAGTTTAAAAAAGATGAAGGCATTGACCTGCGTAAAGACCCTATGGCACTGCAGAGATTGAAAGAGGCTGCTGAAAAAGCCAAGATTGAACTTTCGAGCGCCACGTCGACGGAGATCAACCTTCCTTATATCATGCCTGTGGATGGTGTACCAAAACACCTGGTACGCACACTTACACGCAGCCATTTTGAAAAACTCAGCGACAAGCTGATCCAGGCTACACTGGAACCTTGCAAAACAGCACTGAAGGAAGCCGGCATGCAGCCTTCAGACGTCGATGAGGTCATCCTGGTAGGCGGTTCCACAAGAATCCCGGCGATCCAGGACCTGGTGGAGAAATATTTCGGTCGCAAGCCGTCAAAAGGTGTTAACCCCGATGAGGTAGTTGCCATTGGCGCAGCAATCCAGGGCGGTGTGCTAACAGGAGAAGTTAAAGATGTGCTTCTGCTTGATGTAACACCACTCTCGCTGGGTATTGAAACCCTTGGAGGTGTGATGACCAAGCTCATTGAAGCGAACACCACCATCCCTACCAAGAAACAGGAGACCTTCTCCACAGCTGCCGACAACCAGACATCTGTTGAAATACACGTACTTCAGGGTGAACGGCCCATGGCAAAAGACAACCGCACCATCGGACGCTTCCACCTGGATGGCATCCCGCCATCACCACGAGGCATACCACAGATCGAAGTGACATTCGATATCGATGCAAACGGTATCCTGAACGTGTCGGCCAAAGATAAAGCATCCGGCAAGTCACAGAATATCCGCATCGAGGCATCTTCCGGTTTGAGCGAAGAGGAAATCAAGAAAATGAAGGAGGAAGCTGAAGCACATGCCGAAACCGACAAGAAGATGAAGGAAGAAATCGACAAACTGAATTCAGCAGATAGTCTGATCTTCCAGACGGAAAAGCAGCTGAAGGAGTTTGGTGAAAAACTCCCGGCAGAAAAGAAAGAGCCTATCGAAAAAGCACTCGAAGAGCTGAAGGAAGCACACAAAAACAAAGACCTTGCTGCCATTGATAAGGCTATGGAAACATTGAACGGTGCCTGGCAGGCTGCCAGCACGGAAATGTATCAAAATGCCCAGGGTGCCGGCCAACAGCAGGAAGGTGCTGATCAGGCACAGCAGGAACAACAGGATGCATCATCAGACAAAAAAGATGATGATGATGATGTAACTGATGTGGACTTTGAAGAAGTGAAGTAAGATAAAGCCATATCTGTTGGTTAAAAAAAAAGCGAACGAAGCATGATGTTTCGTTCGCTTTTTTTTTAATCCCGGGTTCAGCTTCGGCTTTTACCAAAAGAGTACCGCTGCCTGAATACAATTAACAGCAAGAGAGAGGCTTTCAACTGCAAGGCCAGCAAAGGAACTTAAAGCAGCTTCTGTGCCACTTCCAGGGCTTTATCGTAGTCTGGCTGCTCACCCGCTTCTTTTACAACCTCCACATATCTTACGGTATCTTCCTTGTCAATGACAATTACGGCCCTTGCAAGGACACCAAGCTCCTCAATGAGCAAACCGTATTTTATCCCAAAGTCTTTGTCTTTATGATCCGAAACGGTAATCAGGTTATCAATCCCTTCGGCTGCACAAAATCGTTTTAAGGCAAATGGAAGGTCACACGAGATGGTAATGATCTGCACGTCTTCCATTTTGGATGCTTCCAGGTTAAATTTCCTGGTTTGCTGCGCACATACGTCGGTGTCTACGCTGGGCACCGATGAAATTATCCGGACTTTTCCCTGGTACTTGCTGAGGCTGAAGAGCTTAAGATCATTTGTTAAGGCCATAATGTTTTTGGCAGGATATCCTTCCTTAACAAGTTTACCCTTGAGGGTTACAGGATTACCGCCAAAAGTTACTAAGTCGCTGTTTCTTTTCATGGTAATTGATTTTGGAGTTATCAATCATGGGGAACCCTGCCTCGTTTAATAGCATAGGAAAAGAGGGGATTCGCATAGCCTGCATAGCAGGCATTTAGCACTTGAGAAAAGAAACAAGCATGTACAGGCAAATGTTTAGTGCGCATACAGGATGCACTGTCTGCTTTGCATGACAAAGCAGAGAAAAGCACGCAGCATAAGATCCGGAAGATTATTTTTTCCTGTCGAAAAAAGGATTTTTGGAAGTGGCACTCAGCGGAAAACCGTAGATGATTTTTACCTGCTTGCCTAAAAGACCCATTTGCTGCGCGGCCACACCAAGGGTATACATAATACGGTTATCTATTCTTCCATCCATGGCAATGCTTGCTGCTGAGCCAATGGCGATACCCAGGTCGCCGGTATTAAAGGCACAAGGGAAGTCGGGTTCCTTATCCTTGGCTTCGCAGTCAGGGAAACCACATAGTCCGCACGTTTTCAGGCCGAGCGACTGGATGCGGGTACCCATGAGGACCACTGCCTGTGCTGCATTCAGAACATTTGCTGCATCCCTCAGGAATATCGGGTTATCCTCTTTTTCACCAATTTGCTTCATGGTTTTAGCCAGGGCCTGGATATCTGATCCCGTGAGAATGGACATGGAAAGGGTATTTACACCCCTTGCCTTGGGGGCCGTCCGTGCGGCCAGAACCATCCTTTTTGCCACATTGAGTAATGCCTCCTGGCGCAATTCATTTTCATTTATCATGGCCATAATATGAGATTTGAATTCGTCCGGAAAATAAAAAAACCCGGCATCGTGATGCCGGGATTTTGTTATACAGGGTCAGTAAACTTGGCTGTGCTTTCTATAAATTGCAAGGGCACAACAACCTCCTCGCCTTCATGTTGCTGCATGGAAATGATCAGTTCAACAGGGTTGCCACCTGCTGATCCATTTGACCCGGAGAGAACATGTTTCCGGTGCAGCAGCATGAGTACATCTGAGTGCTCGTTCAAAAAATCAGGAAGCACTTTTAAAGGCGGACGCCCTGAAGCGTAACCTCCGTTTATGTTACCAGCAGACTGGGAAAACAGCAAAACAGGCACCTGGAGATTGGATGCAATGCCCTTGATGTTTTCCATCATTTGTGCATACCTGGAAGGCATATCCTGTTCTCCTTGCTGGCCGGAATGCAGCAGCTCGAGATAATCAATGATGACCAGGTCGGGTTGTTCAAGCTTACAAAAGTACTGCAGGTTTTTGGCAAATGTGCCAATGCTCAGACCCTGGGTGTCATCTATAAAAATTTTTGCCTTAGCAATATTGCTGAGGACGGATAACATGTGGTCTTTTTCGCTGGGTCTGAGATCGCCTGATTGAAGTTTCTGAACAGACATGCCGGTTTCACTTTCAATAAGGCGCCTGGTCATTTTTACATTTGAACGTTCGGAAGAGAAAATAGCCACTGTGTGGTCATTTTTAACAGCCATGTTGTTGGCAAGAGACAATAAAAAAGCGGTTTTGCCCATCCCGGGCTTAACCGCCACTGTATACATCTTGCCTTTTTGAAACCCACCCAAAGCCTTATCCAGTTTCTTAAAGCCGGAAGAAACACCTGGGGTGTCTTTGAGGCTACCAAAAGTTTCGTTGAGGGTTTGGTTTACCAGCTCACGAATACTGGTAAACCGAAATCCCTCTGGCTGCTCTGTGACTTCTAATGTGTTAAGCTCCATAAGTTCCTCATTTTATGATTGATCCAATAAATTTAAATACAAGGCAGGGTTGAGTATCCACGGGACCTGACCCGCTGAATATCAACACCCCTGTTAACGTTGACAATATAAGTAATTTTTTTAACTCCACCAAGGGTGAACTTTTTAAAAACACAAACGTTACATGCATGTATTAATGAAACTCTGATATGACGCGCTACTCCATCACCGACCTTGAAAAGCTCAGCGGAATCAAGGCCCACACCATCCGGATGTGGGAAAAGCGCTATAATATAGTTAAGCCTGAAAGAACAGAAACAAACATCAGGTATTATCATGATTATGACCTGAAAAAGTTACTTAACATAAGCATACTGAATCGCCATGGCTTTAAGATCTCAACCATTGCAA
>SLEW01000171.1 GCA_007124575.1 Bacteroidales bacterium
ATTCGATAATGTCTCCGGGTGCTTCGTATTCCTTTGGAGTTGCTGTCTTGCTAATGGTTAGCTGAGAAACAGCACTCATGGCATACACAATTTCTTCAGCACTGTCAGTTACTTCATTACCTTCAGGATCAACAGCCGTGACCTCGGCGGTATTGAGGATATACCCCAGATCCATGTCGGCCTGGGTTGCTTTGTAATAGGCAGTAAAGCCCTGGCTGTCTCCTGGTGAAAGGTTTGTAACCGACCACTCATCGGTAGTCAAAGGATCTGTTACATAGATATCAAATAACTTCGTTGTACCTGTATTGTAAACAAAGATCTTGTAAGTGATGGTGTCACCTGGCTCTTCATATACCTTGGGGTCTGCAATTTTTGTAATTGTGACATCCGCACCTTCTTCAGCACGGTATAAAACCACATCTGTTGCTGATTCTGTCCAGTTGTTCTGGCCATCCAAAGCCATTGCAGTAAATGTGTTAATCATCCTGTAGGAGAGAAGGTCATCATCCTGAACCAGGTAAGATACTGTGAAAGACTTTGCAGTACCGGGTTCTAATGAGGAAAAATGCCGCGGTTCATCGTGCAGTGTGTGAACCACAGAAACATCAGTAAGAGTCTGTGAGCTACGATTTTCAATTGTCACAGAATAGTTGATAAGCTCACCTGCCTCGATGTAGGTGTAATTGTCAGGTATTGCTTCAACCCGCAGTTCTGCTTGCGCTGAGGCAGCCATTGAAGAATACTGCCATGTCAAAAGGAGCAAAACAAACAGGATTTGCACTCCTTTTTTTGAAAGTAGTTTTGTTTGCATAATACTTATCGGTTAGTGTGTACAGAATTTTTGTTGTTTGCCTGGAAGTTAATTATATCAGGTGCCTGATAGTGTTAATCAGAAAAACTATATAGTGTATTCTAATGATATATTTGGGCTGTTAAAGTCAAGAATTTACAAAAAACTTAATAAAACCAACTTTTCATGTAAATATAAGATTAAATAGCTGTAAAAGCAAACTTTTTTTTACAGCACCTAAAAAGCCGGCGCAAATTGTTGCGCTAGCTTTTTTACAATAACTAAAAGTAAGGACTAAAATAAACGTACTTTTTCGTCGGATTTCCAGAAGTCTTCTATGTCATAAATGGGCAGGGGCCCACGGAAATAAGCAGTTATTTCCTTGCCGTCTTCGGCGGTCACCGCAACCCGGATCGTGTAGTTTGAACCAGACTTTTCCACCTCGACATTACCGCCTGAGAAGGTGATTTCGGTGCCTTCATCTGTTTCGAAGTCCCAGTCCATAATAATATCACCCCATGTGTAAGTAAACGGATTGCCTTCATCGCTGCCATCCCAATTATAGGTACCTGGTGTCAGGTCATCTTCATTTGGAGAAAACATCTCGAAATAGATACCGTGACCCTCGCCTGTTACATCCATAAAGTTATCAGAGATTTCAATTCCGTCGGAATGAAGGAAGATGTCAAAATTGTAGCCGTCACCCCACCATTGGCCATAATTCATAATAAATCCAAGATCGAGTGCATAGGTTTCCCCATCGTAGGTGAAGTGGTTACTCAGGCCATTGCCGTTGTCGTCGTCATCGTCGCTGCAGGCGACAAAAAATAGCGGAAGTACGAATAATACCGCTAGCAGAAGGTGTTTTGTTTGTCTCATGTTTGTTTGGTTTTTTGTGGTAAACAAATTAAACGTAAGTACAAAAATAAAACAATTTATTATTACAAACCAAAAAAACATAGAAATGTTCATGGTGAAAAGGTAATAAAATGCTGTTTTTTTCTGCGGCTGCTCAGGGTGTTGTGAATATAGCTTCAGGAGATGGGGCTGCGACGGTTTGTGAACTGCAGGTATGTTTTGTTGTCTAAGATCTCCTTTAAGGCAATAACTACGTTGTAGACGTCCTCAAACGTATTATACAATGCTACGGGAGCGATACGAATGATATCAGGTGCCCGGAAGTCCGGAACGATCCCTCTTTCTTTGAGTGCTTCATTTACCCTGAGTGCTTTTTCAGAGTTGGCAAGGGCGATATGTCCGCCCCGGCGATGATCTTCTGGGGGAGTGATCATGGTGAAGCCATAGTTTTTTTCAGGCAGCATTTGGCTTAACAGGGTTTTCAGAAAGCCTGTGATTTTTAACGACTTGTGACGGATATTTTCTATTCCTGCTTCGTTAATAATATTTAATGATCCTTCCATGGTGGAGGCACCCAGCACGCCTGGCGAACTGATCTGCCATCCTCCGGCATGGTGTGCATGGTCAAAGTTGAGATTCATGTCGAATTGCTTTTCTTTGACATAGCCAAACCACCCGGGCGTCATAGGCTCTTTATGAAAGTGTTTTTCGTTAATGTAGAGAAATGCCGTACATCCTGGTCCGCCGTTCAGGTATTTGTAACTGCAAAAAGTGGCAAAGTCAACACCCCATTTGTTGAAGTAATGGGGCACGGCCCCCGCCGAATGGCTGCAGTCAAAACCAATGGGGATATTGCGCCGGTGTGCTTCTTTGGTGAGATACTCCATGTCGAGCAGCTGGCCGCTGGCATATAAAACGGATGGCAGATATACGAGGGCTGTCTCATCGGTCATCATGGAGACGATGGTGTCTTCGTTGAGGTTGTACCCGTCGTGATCCGGAGCCAGTATCAGCTCTTTTTTGGGGTCCAGCCCTTTTTGTTTTATCTGACCTTGCAGGGCATAAATATCGGAGGGGAAGTTCAGTTGGTCAGCCAGTATCCTGGTGCGCTTGCCTTTTGGGTTATAAAAGGTGCTGACCAGTGCGTGAATGTTCACGGTGGTAGTGCCTGTGAATATCAATTCGCCGGGCTTGGCTCCCACCAGGTCAGATGCCATTTCACCGATTTGTTCGGCAAAATAGAACCAGGGTCTTTCGCCTTGCAGCCAGCCTTTGATGCCCATGGTCTTCCATTCATCAAGCACACGCAATAGCGAGTCTTCAGCATCGGTGCTTAGCAGCCCCAGGGAGTTTCCATCTACATAGATGGTGTTTTCCGGGATGTAAAAGCGGCTGCGGAAACCCGCCAGCGGGTCATTTTTATCCAATGCCAGGGCCTTGTTTTCCATGAGTTAAAAAAATAACTAAAAGACAAAAAGTCGAACTTATGCCGGGTTATAGATATGCTGGTTTGCCGGATTAATTGGCAGCTTCAAATTGTTTCAGGAAGCGCAGGTCGTTTTCGAAGAACATCCTGAGGTCGTGGATCTGGTATATGATCATCGCAATGCGCTCGATGCCCATCCCAAAGGCATAGCCCGTATATTTTTTGCTGTCGATGTTACAGTTTTCAAGCACGTTGGGGTCGACCATTCCGCAGCCCATGATCTCTATCCAGCCACTGTATTTACATACCGGGCACCCTTTGCCACCACAGAGGGTACATGACACATCCATTTCTGCCGAAGGCTCTGTAAAAGGGAAGAACGAAGGTCTCAGGCGGATCTTTGTTTCCTCGCCAAACATTTCGCGGGCAAAGTAGAGCAGGGTTTGCTTCATGTCGGCGAATGATACGGCTTCGTCAATATAGAGGCCTTCCACCTGGTGAAAGATGCAGTGTGCCCTGGCGGAGATGGCTTCATTGCGAAACACCCTTCCGGGTGATATAGTGCGGATGGGTGGCTGCTGGCTTTCCATCACTCTGACCTGTACGGAAGAGGTATGTGTGCGGAGGGCGATGTCGGGGTTTTTCTCCACGAAAAAAGTATCCTGCATGTCTCTTGCCGGATGCTCCTCCGGGAAGTTTAACGCGCTGAAATTGTGCCAGTCATCCTCTATTTCCGGACCTTCAGAAATCACAAAGCCGATCCGCTGAAAGATGTTGTTTATCCTGTTTCTTATCACGGAGAGTGGATGTCGGGAACCGATAGGCCAGAAGTTAACCGGCATGGTCATATCCGGTTTGTCCTCTGCCTGCTTCCGGCTCCCTTCTGCCGCTTCTATTTGCGCCTTTACCGTGTTAACTTTTTCGGTGGCAGCCTGTTTCAGTTCATTGAGCTTTTTCCCCATCTCTTTTCGGTCTTCGGGGGCCACCGACTTAAAATCCTGAAATAGTGCAGGGATCTCCCCTTTTTTAGAAAGCATCTTCACACGGAAAGCCTCGGCTTCTTCAGGGGTATTTGCCTCAAAAGCCTTTACCTCTTCAAGCAAGGCATTGATCTTATCAAGCATGATTAAATTAATGGTTTGACAGGTTCTTTGTTTTTACTCACGTATGCGTGATTGCCTGTTTGTGGTTCTAAAGTACTGTGATTTCATTGATTCTCACATCTTCTTTTGGCCGGTCTCTGTCATCGGCTTCCATGGCAGCGATGCGATCTATTACCTCCATGCCTTCCACGACCTGGCCAAATACGGTGTAGGCCTCATCAAGGTGCGGCACGCCACCTTTTGTCTTATAAGTTTCCCTTTGTGATTCCGTGAGGGGGATATCGCGTCTGGCATCCATCTGGTCGAGCTCGGCATCACTCCACCTGCGACCGTGTACGACATAAAACTGTGACCCTGAAGATCTCTGTTCAGGGTTTACCTGATCACCCTGACGTGCAGCTGCCAGTGCGCCTTTTTGATGGATTAGTTCAGGGACAAATTCGGCGGGAATGGTATAGCCGGGTCCTCCTGACCCTAATGGTTCGCCTGGAACTGCATCTTTGCTCATGGGATCGCCGGTCTGGATCATAAAGTCTTCAATAACCCTGTGGAAAAGCAACCCTTCATAAAAGCCGTCTTCCACAAGCTGAATAAAGTTATCGCGATGCTTAGGGGTTTCATTGTGCAGTGCAACG
>SLEW01000271.1 GCA_007124575.1 Bacteroidales bacterium
AGGTGGCCTATATTCAGTTCGCTGAAGGGGAATACTGGCGTGAGATGGCCCGCAGGACCACTACCCGGTATGCGACGATAGAAGCGATTCGTGGCGACATATATGCTGATGACGGCAGCTTGCTGGCTACCAGTGTTCCAGTGTATGAAATTCGAATGGACCTGAGTAATACTGTAACTTCCGATGATCTGTTTTACAGCCAGGTTGATTCGCTGGCTAACGAGCTATCCCGTCTCTTTCGCGATCGTACAGCTGCACAATACCGTGCAGCATTAGTAAGGGCTCGCCGTCAGCAGCAAAGGTATTTCCTGGTAAAACGTCATGTGAGCTGGGGTGAGCTCAGAAAACTCAGGCAGTTTCCATTATTCCGCCTGGGCCAATATGGAGGCGGCCTCATCGTAGAACAACACAGCAGGCGTGAGATGCCTTACAGGAATCTGGCCGCGCGTACCATAGGATATGAGCGTGAAGGTGTTTACGTAGGTCTGGAGGGTGCTTACCGGGACTACCTGGAGGGCATTGAAGGCAAACGACTGGAAAGGCGGGCTGGTGGTGGCACATGGATGCCAGTAAGTGATCAGAACGAAATACAGCCTCAAAACGGGCAAGACCTTGTGACCACAATCAACATAAGAATTCAGGACATTGCTGAAGAGGCGCTGCGAAGACAACTATCACGATTCAGGGCCACGAATGGTACAGCTGTGGTAATGGAAGTCAGCACCGGCAAAATAAAGGCTGTTTCCAATCTGAGCCGAAACGAACGAACAGGAACCTACGCAGAATCATATAATTATGCGATTGGACAAAGCGCTGAGCCAGGCTCCACATTTAAGCTTCCGGTGCTCCTTGCAGCCATGCAGGATGGAGTAGTAACCCCGCATGACAGCATTGACGCACGCGACGGGCAAATAACCTATTATGGCCGAACCATGCGTGATGTGGGTGACGAAGAACATGGCGTAATTACGGTACAGGAAGCTTTTGAAATCTCTTCCAATGTAGCTGTATCACAAATTATATATAACGCCTACAAAGATAATCCGCAACAATTTATTGACAGGTTAAAAAATATGCACCTGCATAATAAACTGAACCTGGAAATTACCGGAGAAGGATCACCACTGATACGCGACGTGGGAGACCAGGGGTGGTCAAGGCTTTCGCTGCCATGGATGTCTATCGGATACGAGGTGTCTTTCACACCATTGCAGATACTGACATTTTATAATGCCATTGCCAATAATGGCCGTATGATGAAGCCGATGTTTGTTGAAGAGATAAGGCAATCGGGCCGCACAGTGAAAAAGCTCTCACCAACTGTGATTAACAGATCAGTCGCCAGCAGACAGCAAGTTACCTATGCCCGGCAAATGTTGCGGGGAGTGGTGGAAAACGGTACAGGAAAGAATATAAACACCTCACATTATACCATAGCAGGCAAAACGGGAACAGCACAGGTGGCAGACTCAGGCCTTGGTTATCATACAGGCTCGGGTGTACAACACCGGGCAAGCTTCGTAGGTTACTTCCCGGCTAAGGAGCCAAAGTACAGCTGCATCGTGGTTGTTAACAGGCCGCGCGGATTTATCGTTACCGGAAGCCAGGTAGCAGCACCCGTGTTCAAAGAAATAGCCGATAAAATGTTTGCAGCACGGATGTTTAAGCCCGACCTGTTGCCCACGGCACCTGTGGTTGCCTCACTGCCAAGGCTTCGAAATACCTTCCCCGAAGATGCGAAGCAAATATATGAAGCTTTGGGCGCTTACATTATTAATGAAGCCAACAGCTCCCTGGTTGAAACAAGGGTGACCTCAGATACCGTGGAGTTCAGAGAAAGAGAAATTATTGAAAACCTGGTTCCCAATGTTGAAGGAATGGCTATCAGTGATGCCCTATATGTTCTGGAAAATGCAGGCCTCAGGGTCTTATTCAGAGGCAGAGGCACGGTGAGAAGCCAAAACCCGAGAGCAGGAACGAGGATAAGAAAAGGCAGCACAATAGAACTGGATTTGTCATAAACCCAAAAGCACAAAAGAATGATAAAAAACCTGGCTGATATTATATACAAAACAGGCATCAGGGAAACATACGGCGATGTCCGGGCAAACATTCACGGCATCACGGCTGACAGCCGCCGGGTTAAACCCGGTTATTTGTTTATAGCCATAAAAGGACATACTGCCGACGGACATCAGTTTATAGACCAGGCCCTGCAGCAAGGTGCGCGCGCCGTGTTATGTCAACAAATCCCCTCTTTAAAAAATAATGATGTCACATATATAGAAGTCGCTGACAGCCGCAAAGCCCTGGGCCAGGTGGCAACAAACTATTTTGACAACCCAACGGAGAAAATCAAAACTATCGGCATCACCGGAACGAACGGAAAAACAACCGTGGCATACTTGCTTTATAAGGTCTTTGGCAAGCTGGGTCATACCTGTGGGTTAATATCCACCATAGGCAACCGCATCGGAAACAGAATGCTCGATACAGCATATACCACCCCAGACCCCATTACCCTCAACAGCCTGCTATGCGATATGGTAAACGACGGTTGTGATTATGCGTTTATGGAAGTAAGCTCTCATGCCCTCGACCAGGAGCGTGTTGAAGGCCTGCGTTTTTCTGGAGCCATATTCACCAACATCAGCCACGACCACCTGGACTATCACAAGGGCTTTAAGGAATATCTCAAGACAAAGCAACGCCTTTTCGGCATGCTGGACAAGCAAGCATTTGCATTAACCAACCTGGATGATAAAAACGGAATGATCATCACGCAAAACAGCAAGGTGAAAGCCAATACATACAGCCTTAAGGCTATAGCCGATTTTAAGGGCAAACTTCTGGAAAACACCTTTGCAGGGCTGCATCTGATGATAGATGGTCACGAAGTATGGTGCAAGCTTACCGGCACTTTCAATGCCTATAATGTACTCGCGGTTTATGGGGCAGGACGCATCCTGGGAAAAGACACCGGTGAACTGCTGACAAGCATCTCCGGTTGCGAAGCTCCTGAAGGCCGCTTTGATTACTTTACCGGGAAAGACAACATCATCGGCATCATCGACTATGCCCACACCCCGGATGCACTGCAAAATGTGATGAACAACATACAAGATCTAAGGGGCAAGCACGAAAAGCTGATCACCGTGATAGGATGTGGCGGCGACCGCGACAAAACGAAACGCGCGCCCATGGCTGCCATCGCCGCAAATTACAGCGATCAGGTCATCTTTACCAGTGACAACCCCCGCTTCGAAGACCCGGAAGCCATCATCCGGGACATGATCAAAGGCCTTGAACTTGACCCCACGATGAAAAACAAATATATCACCATCACAGACAGGAAGGAAGCCATGAAAATTGCACGGGTAATGGCAAGAAATAATGACATCGTGCTGGTGGCAGGGAAAGGCCATGAAAAATACCAGGAGATAAAAGGAAAAAAGTTACCCTTTGATGATAAAGCCATTTTGCAGGAACTTTTAAACAAGTAACCATGCTGTACACGCTTTTTGAATATCTTGATCAGGCATACGATATTCCCGGCACAGGGGTGTTTCAGTACATCTCGTTCAGGGCCGGTATGGCTCTCATCGTATCTCTTTTTGTGACCATGATCACCGGAAAACGGATCATCAGCTTCCTTCAGAAAAAACAAGTAGGTGAATCGATACGTGACCTGGGTCTGGCAGGGCAAACAAGCAAAGAAGGAACACCAACCATGGGTGGTCTGATCATCATAGCTGCCATCGTCCTCCCCACGCTGCTTTTTGCAAGGCTCGACAATATTTATATCATCCTCATGCTGATATCCACCATATGGCTGGGTGCCATTGGCTTTATCGATGATTACATCAAAGTTTTCAGAAAAGATAAGAAAGGGCTGCATGGCTGGTTTAAAATAATCGGACAAATCACCCTGGGGATTATCGTGGGAGCCACGCTGTTTTTTCACGAAGGTGTGGTTATAAGAGAAAAACCTGACCTGCCCCAGGAAATAACCACGACAAATGACTTGCTTGAAATGGATGGCCTTGTCAGAGCTGATTCTCCATTTCCTCTTGAGTCAGAAAAATCAACAAAGACAACAATTCCATTCGTTAAAGACAATGAATTCGATTATTCGCGCCTGATTGCTTTCATGGGCGAAAACTATGAAAAATGGGCGTTTTTGATCTTTATCCCCATTGTCATCCTGATTATCACCGCAGTGTCTAACGCAGCCAATATCACAGATGGCCTGGATGGCCTGGCCACAGGCACCTCTGCCATCATTGGAGTAACCCTTGGAGTGCTTGCTTATGTGTCAGGCAATGTTCTTTTTGCCGATTATCTCAACATCATGTATATCCCACACACCGGCGAGCTGGTGGTCTTTATCGCGGCATTTGTGGGCGCATGCATAGGCTTCCTCTGGTATAACTCCTACCCTGCACAAGTCTTTATGGGAGATACCGGCAGCCTGTCACTCGGCGGAATAATTGCCGTATTTGCCATTGTGATACGAAAAGAGCTGTTAATCCCCATACTGTGCGGGATATTTTTTGTGGAAAGCCTTTCCGTAATCTTCCAGGTGACATGGTTTAAATTTACTAAAAGGAGATTTGGCGAAGGCAGAAGAATTTTCAGAATGGCCCCCCTGCATCACCATTACCAGATGAAGGGACTGCATGAGGCAAAGATCGTACAAAGGTTCTTTATCGTTGGGATCATCCTGGCAGTATTCTCAGTCATCACACTAAAGCTAAGATAAATGCCAATCATGAAGAGATCAAGCCTACACCATAAACAAGGGGCAGGTCATATAAATGGAGAAGTGGCAGGTACAGCACTTTGACGGTATGCCAAAAAACAAAGATTAGCAACAGAAAAAAAGACAATACACAATACAATTCATTATGGATCTTTTGGAGAAGACATTAAAAGAGCGCGGGAATATATACAGCGGCATGGCCAGAACCATTTCGTCGAGACTAATTGACGTGCGAAAAGAAGGGATCAAAAGCAGCTTCAATGGCTTTCAGAACCAGGCGCACCGGCTTGAGGAAGTGGCATGCATAAAAGGCATAAGCTTTATCAACGACAGCAAGGCCACCAATGTGAATGCGGCGTGGTTTGCACTCGAAAGCCAGATGATGCCAGTGATATGGATTGCAGGGGGCCAGGATGCAGGGAATGATTACTCCCAGCTTTTCCCGCTGGTCAGACAAAAAGTAAAATCCATCATTTGCCTGGCTGCCGATGGCACCAACCTGAAGCAACAGTTTAGTCATATCAAATCCCCAATCATGGAAGCTCAAAACATGATAGCAGCAGTGAATAAGGCATATGAGCTAGGGCGCCAGGGAGATGTTGTGCTTCTTTCACCGGCATGTCCGAGTTTTGATCTGTTTGAAAATTATGCTGACAGAGGAGATCAGTTCAGAAATGTTGTGTATGCATTGTAACATGGTGGTGGCCTGATGGCAAGGTTTGCCATGAATCCACCCGTAAAATCACAGCCAAACGCATGCAAAAGATATTGACAAATTTCAAAGGTGATCGCACCATATGGGTGGTGGTTGTATTCCTGTATATTGTATCGATACTGGCCGTGTATAGTTCCACAGGTTCGCTTGCCTATCGTTTCCGCGCGGGCAACACAGAGTATTATCTTTTCAAGCATGCGATCATTACAGCATTTGGTCTCGCTCTGATGTACCTGGCACACAATGTCAGGTATCCGAATTACTCGCGTATTTCTCAGCTGGCCTTTTTTGTTGCGATACCGTTGCTCATCTTTACATTGATCCGCGGAACCACGATACATGAGGCCAATCGCTGGATCACCCTGCCCATTGTCAACATTAGTTTTCAAAGTTCTGACTTCGCCAAACTGGCGCTCATCATGTACCTGGCCAGGATTTTAACCAGGAAACAGGAGTTCATTAAAGACCTCCATAGCGCATTCCTGCCGGCTGTGATCCCTGTCTTGCTGATATGTGTTCTGATCCTGCCGGCCAACTTCTCCACAGCTGCCATATTATTTACCACGTGCATCGTTCTGATGTTCATCGCCAGGGTCAGGATACGGTATATTATGGCCCTCATAGGCATAAGCATTGTCGGGGCTGCACTGTTCGTTACGATAATGATGGCTCTGCCGGAAAGCGGGAGGGCCGTGACCTGGCAAAACAGGATCAACACTTACATCAACAAGGACCAAGGGGATACTTATCAGGCCGACCAGGCAAAAATTGCCATTGCCAGCGGAGGACTTATAGGTAAGATGCCGGGAAATTCCACTCAGCGGAATTATCTTCCGCAGGCATATTCCGACTTTATATATGCCATTATCATTGAAGAATACGGCCTCGCAGGAGGCTTCATGGTGCTGCTGTTTTACCTTATTATCCTTTACCGTGGGATTAAAATTGCCCATAAAAGCCCGGGCACCTTTGGCGCCCTTCTGGCTGCAGGGCTCAGTTTTGGCCTTGTTTTTCAGGCCATGGTCAACATGGCCGTGGCAGTAAACCTGTTACCCATCACGGGGCAGCCACTGCCGTTGATAAGCATGGGGGGAACCTCGTTGTGGTTTACGAGCCTCTCACTGGGTATCATCCTGAGCGTGAGCAGGGCATCGGAACAGGAAAGAGCAAATAAGACCCGGGAAGACACACCGGAAACGTCTGCGCCAGCAAGTGGTCAATAAAGAATGGAACCAATACAACACAGGACAAAGCAAATGATGCTGCAAAACACACATAAAAACCAAAACCTCAGGGTTATTATTGCCGGTGGAGGCACGGGGGGACATGTTTTCCCGGCTATCGCCATAGGTAAAGCTCTGAAAGATAAGGTTTTTGATGTGCAAATCCTTTTTGTGGGAGCCAAAAACCGAATGGAAATGCAGAAAGTCCCCGCCGCAGGCTTTCATATCATCGGATTGGACATCGCCGGATTGCAAAGAAAGCTAAGCTGGAAAAACCTTCTCCTTCCTGTAAAGGTGATTCGCAGCCTGGCAGCATCCAAACAAATCGTAAAAAGGTTTAAACCTGATGTGGTAATTGGTGTGGGCGGGTATGCAAGCGGACCGCTTATATGGGCAGCCGCCGGGCAAAAGGTGCCGGTGCTGCTCCAGGAACAAAATTCATACCCCGGGATCACAAACCGCATACTGGCCAAAAAGGCTGACAAGATTTGTGTGGCCTTCAGCAACATGGAAAAGTACTTTCCTAAAGAGAAACTCTTTATCACAGGAAACCCCGTGCGACAGGATGTCATCCAGGTCGAAGGCAAGTATGATGATGCGCTGCAATACTTTGGTTTGTCCGCAGATAAGCCTGTGGTGTTTGTTACAGGTGGCAGCCTTGGGGCAACGAGTATTAATGAAGGGGTATCCAAACACCTGGGTCATATAACAGAACAAAACATCCAGATCATATGGCAAACAGGCATATCGTATATCAGGCAGGCGCAGGAAAAGATAAAAGAGCTTGGTGTGGATGGCGTTTTTGCCAGTGCTTTCATTGACAGGATGGATTATGCATTCGCAGCAGCCGAGGTGGTGGTAAGCAGGGCGGGAGCCATTGCCGTGTCCGAAATATCTGCCGTACGAAAGCCTGCGGTGCTGGTGCCATCACCTAATGTGGCAGAAGATCATCAGACAAAAAATGCCATGGCATTGGTAAACCATCATGCGGCCATCCTTCTGAAAGACGATAAGGTGACTTCTGATTTTGGCCAGGTCATTACAGCGTTGGTTTTTGATGAAGAAAAGAAACAAAAGCTTAAAGAGAAAATTGCAGGAATGGCCTATCGCGAGGCAGCAGATGTGATAGCCGGAATGGCCATAGGCATGATAAAAAATGCATAATGATGAAAACAGAATCGCCATGACATGCAAAGCATGGTAAAAATATCCTGAGAGCGAATGATAAACGAAGTAACAAACATATATTTCCTGGGGATAGGCGGTATCGGAATGAGCGCCCTGGCCCGTTATTTCCATGACCGTGGCGTCAGCGTATCCGGGTATGACAAAACGGCTTCGGCCCTCACAAATGCCCTGCAACAGGAGGGCATCACAATAAGCTATACGGATGATCCCGCCACCATAAGCAGCAAGCCGCAACTGGTAGTGTACACACCGGCTGTGCCTCAATCAACAGCCCTTTATCAGCATTTTGTGTCTCAGCATATCCCGGTGCTTAAAAGGTCTGCGGTTCTGGGACTGCTTTCGGAAGAAACACCTACGATTGCTGTAGCCGGAACGCATGGAAAAACGACTGTTACCGCCATGCTTACACATATTATGAAAACGGCAGAAGTTCCATGCATCGCATTCCCCGGAGGTATTCCCACAAATTATAACACCAATTTTATCGGCGACCCAAACCCACAATGGATGATAGCAGAAGCGGATGAATTCGACCGCTCATTCCTGAAACTTTCACCGGCAATTGCCCTGATCAGCTCAATGGATGCTGACCATCTTGATGTTTATGAAAGCAGAGAGGAGCTCATCTCTTCCTTCAGACATTTTGCAGAACGCCTCCCTTCTGATGGGGTACTGATCACCAAAAAAGGCATCAGGGGTATCAGGCCGGGAGATAAGATACATCTTCAATATCATTCTGAAGAAAAAACAGATTACTGCCTTGAAAATGTCAGAGTCATGCAAGGGCGTTACCATGCAGATATAGCGGGAATGATAGATGTGGAAGGCATTCATTTGCTTCACCCCGGGTATCACAACCTTGAGAACGCCCTGGCAGCAGCTGCCCTCGCACATCAGGCAGGAGTCACCCCTGAAGCTATCAAAAAAGGACTGAACAGCTTTATGGGTGTAAAACGCCGGTTCGAAATATGTTTTCAAACAGAAAACACCGTATATGTAGATGATTATGCTCATCATCCCGAGGAGATCAGGGCGTGCATCAGGTCGGCCAGGGCAATATGGCCGGGCAAAAAGATCACGGGCGTTTTCCAGCCACATTTATACTCCAGGACACGTGACCTGGCGGAGGGGTTTGCTAAAAGCCTTCAAGAGCTTGATGAACTTCTCTTGCTCGACATCTATCCCGCCAGGGAAGAACCCATTCCCGGGATCAATGCCGAATATCTCCTGGAAAAGACCAACATGAATAATGCACAGCATTGCAGGCGTGAAAACCTGTTAGATATCATCCGGGAAAAGGACACAGAGATACTTATTACCATGGGCGCGGGAGACATAGACCTTTTTGCAGCACCCATTACGGAATTATTAAAAAACAAAAACCTGTCATTATGATAATCCATAGCAGGAAGATAAGCAGTTAACTGGTGAAGAAGCGCGTCGTGCATCGTGCATGACTTATTTAAAAAAATCAAACACGTGAACACACTCATGGCAAAAATAATAGTCGAACGAGTTATCTTTTTTCTGTTTCTGGCTGGCCTGCTGGCGTTACTCGGTTTTGCCGGCAGCAGCAATATGCAGAAGCCGGTAAAAGGTCTCCATGTCAGCGTAGCAAGCGCTAACGGCAATTATTTTGTCTGCCCGCCGGTTGTACATGAAACCATTACTCATGCGTTTGACAGCCTCAAAGGCCGGGTGATAAGCCAGGAAACCCTGGAGGAGATCTATCAACTTGTCAATGATATACCCTGGGTGGAGCAAACAGCGGTATACCGTACAATCAATGCAAGCGTTAATGTCGACATCAGGTTGAAAAAGCCTTTGCTCCGGGTAATAAACAGGCAGAATGAGAGCTTTTATGTGGATGTAAACGGCAACCTTTTTCCTCTTTCTGAAGCACACACGGCGAGGGTAATGCTGGTTACCGGCCATGTGCCGGCTTCATTGGATGAAACCAGTAGTTTTCGCTCAGGCAGGTCAAAAGACAAGAGCGAGAAGGCAGCGGAAACACTGGAAGGCATTTATACCCTCGCTTCTTATATTGCAGGCGATCCATTTTTGAATGCCTTTATTGATAACATATATGTGCACAGGGATGGTCACTATGACCTGACACCCAAGAACGGAGCACACATCATTGAATTTGGCGACGCCAGTGATATGGAAAAAAAGTTTAACAAGCTCAGGACGTTTTATAGTCGTGGGATAAATCAGGTAGGCTGGCATCATTACAACAGGGTAAATGTTGCGTATAAAAATCAGGTCATTTGTTCTAAATAGAAATTGTTATGGAATCATCTGAAATTATTGTCGGACTGGATATTGGATCAACAAAGATAGCCTGCGTCGTAGGCAGCAAAAATGAATATGGCAAGGTTGAAATCCTCGGCATGGGACGTGCCGACTCCCTGGGTGTAAACAGGGGTGTGGTGGAAAACATACAACATACTGTTACCTCCATAGAGAAAGCCGTGTCAGATGCCAGCCATGCCTCTGGCGTGGAAATCAAGGTGGTAAATGTGGGTATTGCAGGGCAACATATCAGGAGTCTGCAACACAGGGGCAACATCATGCGCAACGACATTGAAGAAGAGATTGGAGGCGACGACATTAACAGCCTGATTGACAACATGTTTAAACTGGCCCTGCCTCCTGGCGAAGACATTATTCATGTGATCCCCCAGGAGTACATCATTGATGGCCAGCAGGGCATTCGTGAGCCGATAGGCATGGCAGGAAACTGTCTGGAAGCAAACTTTCACATCATCACGGGCAAGATTGCCGCTGCAAAAAACATAAAAAAGTGTGTCAGGAAAGCAGGGCTGGAAGTTTCTGACATGATACTTGAGCCCCTGGCATCATCAGAAGCTGTGCTGAGCAAACAAGAGAAGGAGGCTGGTGTGGTGCTTGTAGACATAGGGGGAGGCACTACAGACCTGGCCATATTCCAGGATGAGATCATCCGGCACACGGCCGTGATCCCTTTAGGAGGTAACGCCATAACAGAAGATATAAAAGAAGGTTGTTCCATTATTCGCAACCAGGCAGAAGCCCTGAAGAAAAGCTTTGGCTCAGCCCTCGCAAGCGAAAACAAGGATGAAGAAATTGTTTCCATCCCGGGGCTGAAGGGCAGAGAGCCTAAGGAGATCTCGCTCAGGAACCTGGCAAGCATCATTCAGGCCCGCATGGAGGAGATCATCGAACATGTGTATTATGAGGTCAAAACCAGTGGTTTTGAAAAAAATCTTATTGCTGGCATAGTACTTACCGGTGGAGGAAGTCAGCTAAAACACGTGGCACAGCTCACCGAATTTATCACCGGCATGGATACACGCATTGGCTATCCAAACGAACATCTCGCCAAATCAATCAGCGGAGAGATAGGAAGTCCCATGCATGCCACTGGTGTAGGCTTGGTGATCAAGGGTTTTGAAACCAACGAAGCCAGGAGGCAACAGCATAAAAAACCACCGGGGAAGAAAAGTCCGCAGAGGTATAGCTTCCTGGACAGGATCTTCTCAAAAGGAAAAGACTTTTTTGAAAAAGACGGAGACAATTAAAACACGTAATTCAAATAAATTAATTCATAAACAACACCGAAAAGCTATGACAACAGACATGATCAATTTCGACCTTCCCAAAAACCAGAGTTCTATCATCAAGGTGATAGGCGTGGGTGGTGGTGGCAGCAATGCTGTCAATCACATGTTCCGTCAAGGCATTGAGGGTGTAGACTTTTTTGTTTGCAATACCGATGCGCAGGCTCTTGAGATGAGCCCTGTACCCAGCAAGATCCAGCTCGGGGTCAGTCTTACCGAAGGCCGCGGAGCAGGAAGCATCCCGGAGGTTGGACGCAATGCGGCCATTGAAGACATTGAACGCATCAAGGATGCCCTGGGCAGCAACACCAAAATGCTTTTTATCACAGCAGGCATGGGGGGTGGTACCGGTACAGGAGCTACACCTGTTATTGCCAAGGCATCCAAGGAAATGGGCATTCTCACCGTGGCCATAGTCACCATTCCCTTCTCCTTCGAAGGAAGAAAAAGAAGGCAACAGGCAGAGGAGGGCATCAAGCAACTGTCGGAAGGAGTAGATACGCTGCTGCTCATATGTAACGACAGGCTGCGTGAACTGTATGGAAATCTTTCCATCTCAGATGCCTTTGCAAAAGCAGACAACGTATTGACAACCGGCGCCAAAGGCATTGCCGAGATCATCACATTAACAGGAAACATCAATGTGGACTTTGCTGATGTGCGCACCGTGATGTCAGACAGTGGCGTGGCCATCATGGGTAGCGGGCACGCAGAAGGGAATGACAGGGCCATTAAAGCAATTGAGGCAGCCCTGGCGTCTCCCCTTCTTAATGACAACCAGATCAAAGGCTCAACAAATATCCTGCTGAATATCACCAGCGGAAAAGAAGAGATCCTGATGGATGAGATTACAGAAATTACTGATTATATCCAGGATGAGGCAGGGTCTTCAGCGGAGATAATCTGGGGATTGAGCAAAGACGAAAACCTGGATTCGAAAATCAATGTCACCCTGGTGGCGACAGGATTCGACTCAAACAACAGGCTATATGAAGGAGCTACACCAAACAATGGGAAAAAGGTGATGACCCTGGATCCCAAAACTGAAAAGCAAACAATAGAGTGGGATGGCCCTTTCAACAAGGAAAAGGAAGAAGCACCGGAAGAAGGGATGCGCCTTCATGTGAAAGGCACAGAAAAAACCGGGGAAAAAACCGCACAAGAGCGAACTCCTCAGCCTGCAAAAACCATGACAGGTGAGTCTATGGACGATTTTAAAAAGAAACTCGTAAGCCAGGCTAAAGCCGTAAAAGAAAAACAAATAGAATCCGGACAGCATATCTCAGAAGAAGATTTACAGCACCGACTCAAAGATCGCGAAGAACGTCTGAAAAGCCTGAGCATACAGTTAAAAACACCGGAAGGGCTAGCTGACCTGGAAAAACAACCAGCCTATGTTAGACGTAAAATAAACCTTAACCCGGTTCCTGCCAGTGATGAATCGCAAGTATCACGTTTTACGCTCAACGAATCAGGCGATAAAAAAGCACAAATTAAGTCCAACAACTCATTTTTGCATGATAATGTAGACTGATAAACCCACAACAAAGCCTAATAGCATTTTTTTGTTGCTAAAACTGTTTTTTAGAGGTCTCTCATACATAATTTTTTATTATTTTTGCAATACAAAATAAAAACAGAGGGGTCTCAAATGATGACAATCAAATCAACACTCCGCAAAATGCCAGGAACGCTTTTCTGGCTTACTCTTATCCTGGTTGCTATGGTAGCTTGTGATACAGAGGATGCAGAGGACAGAGCAGAAAAAGACAGAAAGAAAATTATTGACTATCTGCATGAGAATGAGCTGGATTATTATGAGCACGAATCAGGGGTATTCATTGTAATGGATAACCCGGGCTCAGGATCACATCCTGGCGAAGGCAGTACGGTAAGAATGAGCTATACCGGTTATCTGCTGGACGAAGAAGTATTTGACTCAGCAACCAATGCAGACATTTTTCTTCCCAACACAGTCAGGGGGTTCAGAAAAGGGGTGATGGAATTCAAACGTGGAGGTTCCGGCACCATTCTCATACCTTCTGGCTTGGGATACGGTACATCAGGCACAGGAAGCATTCCTGGAAATGCAGTGCTTATATTTGATGTGGAAATCATCGACTTTTTCTAATTTTTTGGACACACCTTAATTATGCAATCATGGCAAGTAAAAAAAACCTGAAAAAAGACATCAACTACCTGATAGATGAGGTTATCGGCACATCCTTAATGCATCAATCCGCAAAAGAGGAAAAAGTACAGAAAGAACTGGATGAGCTAATCAAAGATATGCTTGCATTCAGGGAAGAGTTGCTCGACAAAGTAAATCAACCGGAAGTGGAACCTGCAAAAGGAAAAAAGCTGAAAGAATATTACAGGGATCTTTACAGCGAACTCCTGAAAAAGGTTAATGATGCTTTTGAACAATTAAACAAAATGGTGGAATAAAAGCTACTTCCCCAACGTTATTAAAGGCGCAGCAGCGCCTTTTTTTATAACATTGACACCGAAACGGTACAACTCATGAAAAACAGGAGTGAACGTCCTTCGCGCAAGCCCAAACAGGCAAGCCGGCCGATTAAACAACCCAGAAAAACGGACACGCCCGTTGAAGAACTGATACGCCTTAACAAGTACATCGCCAATGCAGGCGTGTGCTCCAGGCGTGAGGCAGATCAGCTCATCAGCAAAGGCGCAGTCAGGGTCAATGGAGAGGTAGTCACAGAGCTGGGCACAAAGATCAAACCGACAGATATAGTCGACTATGCTGGCAAAAAGCTGAAGCATGAACAAAAAGTGTACGTCCTGCTTAACAAGCCAAAAGATTACATTACCACATCAGACGACCCGCAGCAAAGAAAAACTGTCCTTGACCTGCTGGGCAATCATTTCAAGGAGAGACTCTATCCGGTTGGCCGTCTCGACAGAAACACCACGGGGCTGCTGCTCCTTACAAATGACGGGGAGCTTACCAAAAAGCTAAGCCACCCAAAGCATGGGGTCAGAAAAATATATCATGTGCACCTCGACAGGCCACTGAACACCAATGACCTTGCGGACATTGCCAAAGGCGTTTCCATAGGCGACAAAATGCTGCGCCCGGATCATATCGACTACGCCAACCCGGATGATAAAAAAGAGGTGGGCATTGAACTTCACTCAGGACAAAACCGCGTGGTAAGGCGTATTTTTGAACAGTACGGATACCGGGTAGTCAGGCTGGATCGTGCGGTGTACGCCGGCCTTACAAAGAAAAACCTGCCCCGCGGCAGGTGGCGCAGACTTACCAGTAAAGAGATCAGTTATCTGAAAATGATTTCCTGAATACCTTATGAAGGCCACACAAAGCAAGTTAAAGCGTAACATATGGCAGCAGTTAAAAAATATCCTGCTGGGTTCCGCATTATTTTTGTTTGCCGCCATAACCACTTTCATCATTTTTTTGTCACTTAACGCAGATAAAGTAAAGGGAATGCTTATCAGCGAGCTGGACAGCCGTCTGAAAGCTGACTTATACATCGGCGAGCTTCACTTCAGCGCGCTAAAAAGCTTCCCCATGGCCTCCCTCACATTTCAGGACGTGCTGATCCTTTCAGATGATCAGCAAAAAACACAGGACACCCTGGCACAGGCTGCTTTTGTGGAACTAAACTTCAACATGCTTGACTTTTTTCGCCAGGAATATACCCTCCGGCACCTGTCAGTCGAAAACGGTTCTGTCAACCCGATAGTGTATCCCAATCGTGACTCTAACTACCTCCTGTGGGAGTCCGATACCCCTGAGAAAGGCACAAGTATTCATTTTGACATCCATAGTCTTAACCTTAAACAGGTACATGTGCGCTACATGAACGAACCGGCCAAATACTTTATTGATGTAGCCTTCGAAGATATGCAAATCAAATCATCGAAAGGAAAAGAGCTCCGTAAATTTTCACTGCTAGGCTCATTTACCGGCAAAAGTATCCGGCTTGGTGATACGCACCTGCCTTCCGACCTGTATGTCCACACAAATGTTAAGGCCGGGTTAGATGACGAAAACTCCTTGTTTCTTGAAGAAAGCCGTCTGACCATTCACGAACATCACTTTATTGTGGATGGGATATTCAGAAAAAAGGAAGATTTGCCCTATGCTGATGCAACTGTAGCCGCTGAAAACCTCAATACAGCTTTGCTGCTGAAAAAATTTCCTCCTGCCTGGAAAAGATTCCTGAAGCCTTATAACCCAAGTGGTGAACTTACGTTTAAAGCACATATTAAAGGCTTTCTCCACGATGCAGTAAGCCCTGCAGTAGCTTGCCACTTTTTCGTCAAAAATGGAAATGTCGCCATTCCAGGCCTGGGTCTGGAGACCAATATCCAGGAAGGCCAGGGCTCCTATTTGAAAAGGGCAGACAGCAGTTTTGGCGCCGGAAAAATTGACATCACACATGTCGTTGCAAGCGCCGGACAGTCATCATTACAGGGAAAAATAAGTCTCGACAACCTTCGTAAACCAAAACTTTCCTTTCAGCTTCAGGCCAGTCTCTCACCCGGCAAACTGCTGACCCTTTATCCATACGAGTCTCTTCATCAAGCCGGGGGAAATGTTGACCTGGACATCAATTTCTCAGGTTTAATGAGTGAAGGGAATAGCTTTACACACAAGGACCTCCTCTCTTCCAGGTTATCCGGGCAGGTAAAGCTGCATGATGTAAGCTTCATCGTAAACGACAAGCATCATCTTCCTTACCATGGCATAGAGGCACACATGAATTTTCAGGACAATACGCTGCAAATGAAAAGCCTCCGGGGCAAGGCAGGTACGAGCGACTTCCAGGTCACCGGCATCATACAAAATGTG
>SLEW01000065.1 GCA_007124575.1 Bacteroidales bacterium
AAGGTATGTAGCACAACCAGATTGCGATAATCCTTAAGCAAGGGTAAAAGGCTTTTATCCGGACAGAAGTCGATGTAGGCTTCGTCGACCACCACGATGCCATCGAAATTTTCAAGCAGTTCGACGATGGTTTCTTTTTCCTGCGCATTGCCGGTGGGATTATTGGGATGGCATACAAACATCAGCCGGGTTTCAGGAGTTACGTACTTCAAAGCTTGTCCGGGGTCGACCCCGAAATCGCTGTCAAGGTTTACAGGGATCACTTCTAGATTGTTTACCCTGGCCCTGACCGCATACATGCCAAACGTCGGCGGGAAGACCATGACCTGGTCTTCACCGGGCCGGCAAAAACACCGCATAAGCATATCAATGATCTCATCACTGCCATTCCCAAGAAATATACAGTCACGCTTCACTTGTTTCACAGCAGCCAGTTTTTCTTTCAGCAACTGGAGCTCGCTGCCAGGGTAGCGGTTAGCATCAGCCGGCATACCAGGGAGGGGTTCCGGCAATTCATTGGCATCCAGAAACACAGACCCTTTTCCCTTAATCTCATCTCTTGCTGAGGCATAAGGGGTTATATTTCTAATGTGTTCAGGTATCATGGATTGGATATCAAAAGGCATGATTATAGCTTTTAGTGAATCATTTTTCTGTTTGTATACGCTGAATAACGGCGTTGGCATGTGCGTCGAGCTCTTCAGCACGGGCTAGCTGCAAAACTGTGGGAGCCAGACCCATCAGGCCTTCCCTGCTGATCTCCTGTGTGGTGATGCTTTTCATGAAGGCTGCTGTAGTGATGCCGCTCCATGCCCTGCTGGCACCTCCCGTGGGAAGCGTATGGTTGGTCCCGCTGGCATAATCACCTGCCGACTCGGGGCTGTAATTGCCCAGGAATACAGATCCTGCATTGGTAACCCGCTCAGCGTGGCCAGAAGCGTCCTGTACCGACAGGATAAGGTGCTCAGGGCCGTAATAGTTGCTTATTTCAAGGGCCTGATCAATACCAGTAACACAGATGGCCAGTGCATATCTCAGGGCCCGCCGGGCAGTTTCCCTGCGGGATAAGGACTCCAGCTGTTTGTTAATTTCTGTGATCGTCTGGTGAATCATTTCCATATTGTCGGCCAGCAATATCACCTGGCTGTCATCGCCATGCTCAGCCTGCGACAACAGGTCGGAGGCCACGTAGGCGGGGTTGGCGGTGTTATCGGCGATCACCATGACCTCCGACGGCCCTGCCGGCATATCAATGGCAAGACCACGACCCGCCAGCTGCATCTTAGCACTGGTGACCCAGGCGTTACCCGGACCAAATATCTTATCCACCCTAGGGAGGCTTTCTGTCCCAAAAGCCATGGCGGCAATGGCCTGTGCTCCTCCTATGGCAAAAACGCGTATGTCAAAAAGACTTAATGTAAAAAGCAGCTCCGGAGAGGCACCGGGAGGAGTACAGGCGATAATCTCCTTGCAGCCTGCTATTGTGGCAGGAATGACAGTCATCAGCACGGTGGAAAGCAAGGGGGCTGTTCCCCCGGGGATATAGAGTCCCACCCTTTCAATAGGTAAGTAGCGAATGCTGCATCTTACCCCGGGCATGGTCTCCATTGAAACAGGATCAGGCAGCTGTGCTTCATGGAAACGACGAATATTGGCCGTGGCCTGTTGAATGGCATTTTTCAGATGTTCATCCACATCCCGGGCTGCCTGTTTCAACACCCGCCGTGGAATCTCAAAATCCGGAGGCGCCTGTCCGTCAATCTCAAGGCATATCTCACGCAGGGCCTCATCTCCACCTTCTTCAATTTTATGGATAATCTGCCTTACCTTTTCTTCCCTGCCGGCTGCATCCCGGGATGGACGATTAAGCACTTTCCTATAGTTTTCAGGTGTGATATTCGGGAGTACGGTTATGTCCAACGCTTCTGAAGCGGCAGTGCCATCTGTCTGCTGCACGGCTTCAGCGCCGACGGATCCTTTCGGGTTCTGCCCGGAAATACCTGTACGCTTATCCTGGTCTCTCATAGGTTTATTTTTGTGTTTATTTTTGATTTTCAATATGTTGTAGCTTTATTGCTTTGTCCTGGCAGAGGTTAGAGGGCAGAAAGCAGAGGTTGGAATCAGGTGACCATCTTCTCGATGGGGGCTACCAGTATGCCTTCAGCGCCTGCCTCTTTCAGTTTGTCAATAACCCCCCAGAAATCATCTTCACTGATAACCGAGTGCAGTGAGTACCAACCTTCTTCCACCAGGGGCATGATCGTGGGGCTTTTTATTCCCGGGATCAGGGCAATGATACGCTCCATATTGCTCTCCGGTGCATTAAGCAAGATGTATTTGTTGTTGGCTGCCTTTTGCACCGAGCGGATCCGGAAAAGCAATTGCTGCAACAGTCTGCTTACCTCTTCAGGTAAACTCGTTCCGGCGATCAGGACAGCTTCGCTTTCCAGTACCGTTTCCACTTCTTTCAACCCATTGCTCAACAGGGTGCCTCCGGAGCTGACGATCTCAAAAATGGCATCTGCCAGTCCCAGGCTGGGAGTGACCTCTACTGACCCGCTAATGGGGTGAATGTCAGCGTTAATATCGTTTTCAAGCAGAAACTTTCGCAACAGGACAGGATAAGAGGTGGCAATTCGCTTCCCGTTCAGGATTTCTTTACCCGGATAGTCCCAGGTCTTTGGGATGGCCACAGAAAGCCTGCAGCGCGAAAACCCGAGGGGCTGCATCAGATCCACATCTTTGTTCTTCTCCAGCACCTCGTTGAGCCCCAGTATTCCGGCATCGGCAACCCCATCTTCCACATATTGCGGAATGTCGTCATCCCGGAGAAAGATCAGCTCCAGAGGAAAGCCGCTGGCCAGGGCCTTGAGCTTATTATTCCCATTCTGAATCCGGATCCCGCACTTTTTGAGCAGCTGCACCGAATCATCGCTTAGCCGACCACTTTTTTGAATGGCCATCGTTAGTTTGTCTTTTTGCATGGTGTTTTTTCTTTTTTGAAACAAAAAAAGGGGATTCGCCTGCTGTGGCGGATCCCCTGTACTGGTCAAATTATGATAAGATAATTACATATCGATCATACCCAACCCGGTCCGCCGCCTGAAGCGCAGATGGTGAACATAATGCGTATGATGTATCGTATTAATCATTATTCCGTTTTGATTTGGCAAATGTAGAATTAATATCAAACAAACAAAAACTTTTCTCCTTTGTTCACATTCATTGATCGTATGTGCCAGGCAGCATATAGTATAAGGCTAACGGACAATTGCTATCTGATAAACGGTTACAAATATTCTTCCATAAGCTTTTTGAAAGCCTCGGGCGTAAGTTGCTGGGCAGCATCACTCATGGCATTTACAGGGTCGGGGTGAACCTCGATCATCAGACCATCAAATTTCAAAAGCATTGCCCGACGGGTTATGTGAGGTATCAGTTCACGATTGCCTGCGATATGGCTGGGATCACAAATTACAGGCAAACCGGGGATTTGTTTTTTCAACCAGACAGGAATAGCCCATTGAGGCATGTTTCTGAACCTGGTTTTGCCACAACCTGAGAACCCCCTGTGTATAGCGATGATATCTTTTATTCCTGCATCCCTTATGCGTTCAATTGCTCCCAGCCAAAGGCCCGGATCCGGATTGACCGGATTTTTGACACAAACCTTGACATCGGCTCCCTGGAGGGCACTGGCAATTTCCTGCGTTGCAAAGGGATTGGTCGTTGTCCTGGCTCCGATCCAGAGGCAGTCGATGCCATACTTCAGTGCTTCATACACATGCGTGGTGGTGGCCACCTCGGTGGCTGTTTTCAAACCCGTTTCTTCTTTTACACGTTTGAGCCAACGGAGCCCGATATTTCCTACACCCTCAAAATTCCCGGGACGCGTGCGGGGCTTCCAAATACCAGCCCTGAAAAAATCCGTTCTTTTGCCGGTGGCCAGTTTTCGCGCTGTCCACAGGAGCTGTTCTTCTGACTCAGCGCTGCATGGCCCCGCAATAATCAGAGGGTCTGCCCTGTTAACAACCCTTTTTCGGGACTGGTTTACTTGTACCTTGATTTCCATTTTTAGGTCTTTTATTGTATTATTGCCTCAATTTTGTTTGCTTCTCTGATGAGGTCAAGCATTTTACGCTCGTCCCCGCTGATGAGGTAATCTTTAAACAACTCAAGTTTATTAATATAGGATTGCAAAACTGCAATGATGTTCTGGTTGTTTTGCTCAAAAATGGGCACCCACATTTCGCCTGAGCTCTTTGCCAGGCGCACTGCAGAGATAAAACCACCGCCCGCCAGCCGCAGGATATTACTTCGATCTTCTTCTTGTTCCTGCACACTAAGTGACAGAGCAAAAGAGGCAAGGTGTGAGATATGAGATACATATGCCGCACTCTTATCATGTTCAAAGGGCTCCATGTACGTTATTTTCATTTTGAGTGTCCGGAATAACGCTTCCGATAACGTCACAGCATGCGGATCACTTTCCGACTTTTCACAGATGATAACATATTTATTGTCGAACAGGCCGCTGAAGGCTGCACCGGGACCGGATCTCTCAGTACCTGCCATCGGATGTGCAGCAACATAGGCTTTCCTGTTGGGATGATCTCTCACGCACGAAAGGATGGCTGCTTTTGCAGACCCTGTATCAGTGATCACCTTCCCGGTTCCGTCTGTCATATATAGTATTTCAGGCAATAGTTGCCTTATAACATTAACCGGGGTGCACAAAACAACAATGTCTGACCTTGACACAGCCGCTTCCAGGGGTAATGCTTCATCAAT
>SLEW01000296.1 GCA_007124575.1 Bacteroidales bacterium
GCATCATACAGAGATTACTTAATGATACCTAAACAACTGTATGATGGGATATATTGTTCAGTTTCGCTTGCCGAAGATGGCCGTGCCTATACGTACCATGTTACTGCCCTCCTCAATACCCGGCACATAGTCATCAGACATACCCATAGACAGCGTGTCAAAAGAGGGATCTCCGGAGAAATATTTTTCTTTGATGTGGTCGAAATTTTTCTTCAATTGCCTGAACTCCCGCCTTATTTGCGCTGTGTCGTCGGTAAATGTGGCCATACCCATGAGCCCCCGCACTTTCACAAACTCCATTTCGCTGTATGATTCACTTTCAAGTAGCGCACAGGTTTCTTCAAAGTCCATTCCAAACTTGGTGCTTTCCTCAGCAATATGAAGTTGCAATAATACGGGCACCGTCCTGTTGTTTTTCCTTCCTTCTTTGTTTATAACCTTTAATAGTTTATGCTTGTCTACCGAATGAATGAGGTCCACAAAAGGGGCAACGTACTTTACTTTGTTTGATTGGAGGTGCCCCACCATATGCCATTGAATGTCATCCGGGAGTTTTTCTGCCTTGGGGGTCAGCTCCTGGGCCTTGCTTTCTCCAAAATGCCTTTGCCCGGCGCGATAAGCCTCCATGATCTCCTCCACGGTTCTTGTCTTGGATACCGCTACCAGCTGCACATGTTCAGGAATATTTTCCAGGATATTCTGCAGGTTTTTTGATATGGACATAGTGTCAGGGTTAAAAGGTTTTTTATCTGTTCTCGCAAAAATACACAATAGTAAAAAACTTTTTATCTTTTCTGGCCCGTTTGTAGCTGAAAAAGAGGATATCCTTATCTTTGCATCATGCAAGAAATGATTTTAATCCTCGATTTTGGATCTCAGTATACGCAGCTGATAGCCAGGAAGCTGAGAGAACTTAATGTGTACTGCGAGATCCACCCTTATCATTACCGGCCTGAGTCAACTGACCAGATAAAAGGCATTATTCTCTCAGGGAGTCCTTTCAGTGTGCGTGATGCTGAAGCACCGAAACCCGATCTTCTGTGGTGTGAGGGTAAGTTTCCGTTGCTTGGAATCTGTTATGGGGCGCAGCTTATTACCGTTATGAATGGTGGTGAAGTGCAGCCATCAAACACGAGGGAGTACGGAAGGGCGAACCTTTCCTATGTTAAGCCCGGGGAGGCTTTGTTTCATGCCATTGAAGAGCAGTCGCAGGTTTGGATGTCTCATGCAGACACCATTACGCGTCTGCCCGACAATTATCATCTGATTGCCCGCACCAATGATATCGGTGTGGCTGCATTCAAGGCTCCCGGCGACATGGTTTTTGGATTGCAGTTTCATCCTGAGGTATATCATTCAAAGCAGGGCCAGCAATTGCTGCAAAATTTTGTGGCGGACATTTGTGGTTGCACGCGGGATTGGACTGCTGCCTCATTTGTCGACATAACCGTGGAGGATCTCAGGAAAACGCTGGGCAAAGATAAAGTGGTGCTTGGGTTAAGCGGGGGAGTGGACTCCAGCGTGGCGGCTACCCTGCTGCATCAGGCCATTGGAACGCAGCTACACTGTATTTTTGTGGATAATGGCCTGCTGCGAAAAAATGAGTTTGAGGAAGTATTGCTTTCATACAAGGATATGGGGCTGAATGTTCGTGGTGTCCGTGCTGCCGATCAGTTCCTGGAAGCTTTGAAAGGGGTCAGTGAACCTGAGGCTAAGAGAAAGGCGATAGGACGGGTTTTTATCGAGGTTTTTGAACAAGAGGCAAAAAAGATCAGGGATGTGCACTGGCTTGCCCAGGGAACCATTTATCCGGATGTGATTGAGTCCATCTCGGTAAAAGGCCCTTCGATGACGATTAAATCTCATCACAATGTAGGTGGTTTGCCAGAAAAGATGAACCTGAAGGTAGTGGAGCCCCTGAACTCTCTGTTTAAAGACGAGGTGAGAAAGGTGGGCAGAAGCCTTGGTATTTCTGATAATATTCTTGGCCGGCATCCTTTCCCCGGACCGGGGCTGGCAATACGGATTCTCGGAGACGTTACTGCTGAAAAAGTACGTATTGTGCAGGAAGTCGACCATTACTTTATACAGACCCTGAAATCATCGGGATGGTATAAGGATGTGTGGCAAGCCGCTGCAATCCTGCTGCCTGTGCAGTCGGTAGGGGTTATGGGTGATGAACGTACTTACGAAAATGCTGTGGTTTTGAGGGCTGTAGAGTCCACTGACGGTATGACCGCCGACTGGGTACATTTGCCATATGAGCTGCTCGGAAGGATAAGCAGCGACATTATTAACAATGTAAAGGGGGTGAACCGCGTGGTTTATGATATCAGCTCCAAGCCACCGGCTACCATCGAATGGGAATAAGTTAACGGTTAATGTACTTTTTTGCCTTGCGGGACGTATATAATAGATAGAAAGTAAACCTGGGTTACTATGCTCAAAACAATTGCGGGAATGTTCATTTTTGCCTTTTCTGGCTTTCTCTGTTCTTTAACAGCGGGAGAAGAAGTGCAGGATGAAAGGTCACAGGAGCCAGTTGAGATCACCAACCGTTCAAGAACACCTCAATATATTGACGGAGAAGCGTTTTACTTCCATGCCGTCCTTCAAGGGCAGACCCTTTATTCCATTGCACGTGCCTATGGCGTGGATGAAGAAGACATAATAGATCAAAATCCTGACATCCGTGATGGGCTGCGTTACGATCAGGTGATACGAATCCCTATGCGGGATGATCCGGATACCCTTCCGCCTGTGGATAAGATCCGGCTTGACGAGGTGGCTCCCATGCCGGATGGCAAATACGTGGAGCATGAGGTAAAACGCCATGAGACTATCTTTGGGCTATCAAGGGAATATGGTGTCAGCCAGGAGAGGATCCTTTTTTATAACCCGCAAGCCAGGGAGGTTTTGCAGGTAGGACACGTGCTGAGGATCCCGCTTGATGAGCAGGACCCGGCGGCAGAAGGTTATCGCTTATATACCGTCGCTTCAGGGGAAACGAAGTATGGCATTGCCCGTGAACATGGCCTGACCGTAGATGAACTTACAGCAATAAATCCGGAAATTGAGGAAGAATTAATAGCCGGACAACAGATTAGAGTGCCTCTTGAAGTGGAAGTAGCAGAAGCTGAAGAGGAAAAGCAGGAAGAGCGTTTTATTTTTTTACCTCCGAGAAAAAAGGATCAACTTCCTGACATTGATGAATACTGTCTGGATCCAAGACATAAGGAATCTTATGATGTGGCACTGATTATCCCGTTATACCTGGAAAGCCTGGATCTTGATGACGAACAGCTGTATCAGGTAGATTCTCTCAAATACATCGTTACGGGTGAGGATGAACCTGATCAGCGAAAAGTTCAGAATATCATCGATAAGTTTTCTGAACACGACTTACCTCTGGATCATCAGTCATTCAGTTTTATATCCTTCTATCAGGGCGTACTGGTGGCACTCGACTCCATCATTAATGAAGGAATCAATATCCGCCTTCATGTGTTCGATGGGTGCGACAACATAGCGAAGGTACAAGAGCTTACCACAGCAGACACCCTGGCGCAAATGGACCTCATCATCGGCCCCTTCCATGAACGACCGCTCCGGCACGTATCTGATTACGCGCAAATATATGACATCCCTGTAGTGTCACCCATGCTCCCTGACAGGAATCAGCTCAGGGGCAATGAAAACCTGTTTAAGGTCAGACCGTCGCTCGAGACCATGCTGACAGAGGTAGGTGTTCACATAGCGCAAAACTATCCACGACAAAATATAATTTTGGTTCACGATAACCAACCTGGTGCTGCGGAACTCATCTATCGGTTCAAAGACTCCTTGCTTACCAGCGTGGCCAATGTAAATCACTTTTATGACAGCCTGAATCTCAGACGAGTTGATGGATACCACCTTGACGGAACCTTTGTTGGAAGCAGGAGGTCACATTCCCTGGTTATCCCGGATACTGCTGCGGTGAGTTGGGTTTCTCCGGACTTGTTTAACCAGTCACAAGAGAGAAAGATCCCAAGACCTGCCAACGTTACAGAAGTCATTTACCGCGACGAAGGCATGGAGGGCTTGCTTAAAGCTATGCGTCAGGATAAGAAAAACGTGCTTATCACGCTCATAGGCGGGGAGCCCTTTGTTTCAAACTATCTGCGTCAACTGCATGAAAACAGGCGCAACTATCACATGAGTATTTTTGGAATCCCCGAATGGGAAAACTATGCAAGCATTGAAATTGATTACCTGCAGAACCTCAATGTACACTTCTTCAATGAGGCCTTTTATGATTACCACGACTTGCATGTCCGGGATTTTGTAAAAAGCTACCGGGAGTTTTTTCTGGCCGAGCCGGATGAAGATGCTTTCAAAGGCGTTCAAACGGCATATTTCTTTTTTAGCGCCCTGGAAGAATATGGCAAGGATTTTCCCCAATGCATATCCTTAATGAATCAGATGGGTTTTGAGAGTCCTTTTAGCTTCAGGCGTCCTCAGGAAAAGGGGAGTGGGTTTGCAAACTCCCATACTGCGATCTACAGGATAAAAAATTACCGCTGGGTTGATGTCACGCGCCCTATGGAGCTGGCTGCCGAGGAAGAATAACTACCGCATATCCACTACTTCAATATCCGGATAATCTTCTACCTGGAAAGTGAATTTGTTTTCAGGTATTTCCGGGCTGGTGTCGATTTTTTCAATGTCATACCGGTAAATGCCGCCCTGCCGGTCATGAGCTTCTGTATAAACAATATGTTTGGTAGCATCGCAGACAGCCACCCTGAACTTATAAAACGTTTGAGGCTGGTGGGGTACGAGGTCAATGATATGGACGGGGTCTTGTCCTGTTGACTCCTGGCGGATCCATGTGCTGCGGTACTCTTCCCGGAAGTTATCCAGGATGCTGGCCGGGCTGATTGCTTCTTCAGTATCTTCAGCATAGCTTATGTGTACCTCATTTACTTCCTCAAGAAAAGACCATACGGTAATGCCGTCAGAGATAAAATGATGCATGCCTTGTTTGAAATAATACTTGTCATTTTTTGTGAGGATGAAGCCTTCCATCTGGTCGTTTTCATCACGCTGCTCGTGTGTGAAGGAATAGGAAAAATCCATTCTTAGTGCTTCGTGCGCTTGTAAGACTTTGCGTGTCTCCGTGAGGATGTCGTCTGCTTTTTCTTCGTAACGCTGAGGCTGCGCTGTAACGATATTCAGTATCATTAGCATGGGAAGGGTCCATATGGTCATGTAACGAATAAACATCTTTCGTGTCATATTTAATTTACAGTTGTATTCACTAACTGCCTTGTGTCAAAATTCGTTCCAAACTGGCTTCGTCCTTAATTTTTACCTCTCTGGCTTTACTCCCTTCAAAAGGGCCAACGATACCGGCTGCTTCCAGCTGGTCAATGATTCTTCCTGCTCTGTTGTACCCGAGTTTCAGTTTTCTTTGTATAAGAGAAGTGGATCCTTGCTGGGTGCTCACCACGAGCCGTGCTGCGTCTTCGAAGAAATCGTCCCGTTCAGAGGGGTCAGCGGCATCAGGTGATGATACATCATCTTCTGTATATTCAGGCAGATGGAATGCATCAGGATATGCCCGCTGTGATCCGATAAAATCGGTAATTCGTTCTATTTCGGGGGTGTCGATAAAGGCACACTGAAGCCTGAGTAAGTCACTGCCGGTGCTGAGAAGCATATCTCCCCGTCCGATGAGCTGGTCTGCTCCTCCGCTATCCAGGATGGTACGGGAGTCGACCTTGGCAGTTACCCTGAAGGCAATGCGGGCGGGGAAGTTTGCCTTGATGGTGCCTGTGATGATGTTTACGGATGGTCTTTGCGTGGCGATAACCAGGTGGATGCCTACAGCACGAGCCAGCTGCGCCAGCCGGGCGATGGGCAGCTCTATCTCCTTGCCCGCAGTCATGATCAGGTCTGCAAACTCGTCAATAAACAAAATGATGTAAGGCAGGAACCTGTGTCCCAGGTTGGGATTGAGCTTGCGGCTGATAAACTTGTTGTTGTATTCTTTGATGTTGCGTGCCTGTGCGTCCTTAAGCAGATCGTAACGGTTGTCCATCTCCACGCAAAGGCTGTTAATGGTACGTATTACTTCACGGGTTTCTGTAACGATCGCTTCCTCTGCATCGGGTAGCTTGGCCAGGTAATGCCTTTCAATTTTAGAGAAAAGGTTCAGCTCCACCTTCTTGGGGTCGACAAGCACAAATTTAACATATGCCGGATGCTTTTTGTAGAGTATGGATGTGATAATGGCATTAAGCCCCACGGATTTTCCCTGTCCGGTAGCTCCTGCCATCAGGAGGTGGGGCATCTTTGCCAGGTCTGCTATGAACGTTTCATTGGCAATGGTTTTGCCCAATCCGATGGGAAGGTCAAAACCTGAATTCTGGAAGCGTTCACTGGCAAGGATGGATTTCATGGATACAATCTCCGGCTGGCTGTTGGGCACTTCTATACCTATGGTTCCCTTGCCGGGGATGGGCGCGATGATACGGATACCAAGCGCTGCCAGGCTCAGGGCGATGTCGTTTTCCAGGTTTTTTATCTTGGAGATCCGGATGCCAGGTGCGGGGATAATTTCATAGAGGGTTACTGTGGGACCCACAGTAGCTTTGATCTTATCTATTTCTATGGCATAGTTTTTCAATGTTTCAATGATCCTGTTCTTGTTCTCCTCAAGCTCTTGTTTGTTTACATGGATGGTTCCACTGCCCTTGTCGTCCAGTAGCCTGAGGTCTGGCAGCTTAAAACGCGGCAGGTCAAGGGTGGGGTCGTATTCACCCAACTCCGGGGTGCTTGCCTCTTTTGCGTCCCCATTACCATATGGGTCATCAATCTCACGATAATCACTACCTGAAACTTTATCGCTTGCCACCTCTATCTCCCAGTCGGGGTCATCTCCCGATTTTTCTTTTTCTTCCATGGTGGTGTCAAGCTCTACCGTGGCACCCGGCTCCTGCAAGTTATCCTCTTTTTTGTTGTGCAGGTTCTCGTCAGCTCCTTCTGCTGACTGTCTTTCATGCGCATCGTTTTCTGATATGTTTTCCCCGGAGATTTCCTGGGATGCATTATCTTCAGCATGATCAGCGTGGACATGATCCTCAGCTTCTGCTGCCGGGGGTTCTGCTTCTTTCTTTTCTTTAAATAGTCTCACGAACATATTGGCAATGCCATGAAAATTGGGGTCAAAGCGTATAATGACCGTGGTGGCAAGGGCGAAAAATAATAAAATGGCTGTACCTGCCATGCCGAGTAGCCCGTTGAGAAAACCTGCTGCCTCATAACCAAAGCGCCCTCCCAGCAAAAGCAGGCGATCCGCAGAAATCACATATCCCAGGAATATGGAAACCCATAGGGTGAAAAACAGTGAATAGTATATGTTCTTTTTCAAAGGGAGCAAGCGGTAACCGGTAAGTAACTTCACCCCTATAAGGGTCAGGATAAACAACAGGAGGAAGGATGCAATGCCGAACCATTGTTTTATGAAAAGGTGTGCCAATACCGCGCCAACCCTTCCCATCATGTTGCTGACCTCCAGGGAGGAGTCCGTTAAAAACCCCCAGTTGATGGTTTTGCCATCAAGCCATGCGTCATCGGCCGTCCAGGTGAAAAGGTATGAGACAAATGCCAGAAACAAAAATACGGAAAGCAGCAAAAAGAAAAGGCCAAGGGTTTTTTTCAACCGCTGACTTTTAAAAAAGGTCTTAAGGGAGGAGATGGTTACTTCACGGCCCTCCAGGTCGTGCCCTTCGTCTTTCTTTTGCTTCTTGTACGTGTTTTTCCTGTACTGGTTGGTTTGGGCAGGCATGCAAATGTTTTGGTTGGTATAATGATACAAAAGTAACAAAATGGGGTGTCAAAAGCCTAACGTTTTCAACATGGACTTATAGCTCTGTTCTTTGGCGAAAAGTTTTGTATGGTACTCCCCTTCATCATCTTTGTCTATTATTACAAGTTTGGGCGCGGGTATAAGGCAATGTTGCAGCCCTCCGAACCCGCCAAGGGTTTCCTGGTACGCTCCTGTATGGAACATCCCGATATATTGTGTTTCCAATTCCTCTATTTTTGGCAAAAACACGGCATTGGCATGCGATTCTGCGTTATAATAATCCTGGCTGTCACACGTGAGCCCTCCCAGGTTCACCCTCTCGTATTCCTTATCCCAATTATTTAAGGCCAGGAGAATGAATCGCTGTTTGCTGGCCCAGATATCCGGCAGAGTGGTCATAAAACTACTGTCAATCATATTCCAGCGCTCCCTGTCGTTTTGCTGTTTCTGATCGAGTATGGAATAAATAACGGCGCCGCTTTCACCAACAGTAAAAGCACCGAACTCCGTGAATATGTCGGGTTCTTTTACCTCCCGTCGCTCACAGATAAGCTTTATCTGGGCAATGATCTCCTCTGTCATGTATTCATAATCGTAATCAAAACCCAGCGAGTTTTTTACCGGGAAGCCACCTCCGATATTCAGGCTGTCCAGCTCGGGGCATATCTTTTTTAGATCACAATATACATCCACACACTTCGAGAGCTCATTCCAATAGTAGGCATTGTCTTTGATCCCGGTGTTGATAAAGAAATGCAGCATTTTAAGCTCAAAACGGTCGTCATGTTGAATTTTTTCCTGGTAGTAGGGTACAACATCCCTATAACGGATTCCCAATCGGGAGGTATAGAATTCAAACATGGGTTCCTCTTCAGCTGCTATGCGTATGCCGAGCTTACACTTTCTGTCTTTACGTATCAGCTGGTCGTATACTTTGATCTCTCCCTTGTTGTCAATTACGGGTATCGTATTAATAAAGCCTTCATTGATAAGGTCGCTGATCTTTTCCATGTACAGCGGGCGCTTGAACCCGTTGCATACTATATATCTTGATTTATCTATCAGTCCTAAATCCAGAAGTTCTTCAATAATGTAAATATCGAATGCCGAAGATGTTTCCAGGTGAATATCGTTCTTCAGTGCTTCTTCAAGGATGAAGCTGAAATGGGAGCTTTTTGTGCAGTAGCAATAGTGATACTCTCCCTCATAGTCAACTCTTGCCATAGCTACATTGAACAAACGCTTGGCCTTCTGTATTTGCTGGCTTACCTTGGGCAGATAACTAATTTTCAATGGTGTTCCATATTGTTTCACCAGGTCCATCATACAGATGTCATGAAAGTAAAGCTCATGATCTATTACCTTGAACTCCTCTTGCGGGAAATCAAAAGTTTGCTCTATAAGGTCAATGTATTTGTTCTTCATAGGATGAGGGCTGTTTCATTTCGGTTACCTTAACAAATATAAAATAAACGGGAATACAATCGCGATCGTGTGCAAAAAGTATTGGAATTAATTGTTTCGCTTTTGTTTTCTTTTCAGATATTGCAGATACACAGCTATCAATAATGCCGCCATCCATCCGAGCAGGGTGATAGCATCTGAGAAGGCCGGTGAGATGCTGATTCCCAGGAGGCGGTCAAGGATATATTGCACATAGGCCGTTGGCAGGTCTCTCTCACCAAGTTGTCTGAGCACCTTCCAATGCCAGTCGGTAAGGGGGCAATAGCCGATCCCATAAAACAGTCCCAAAACAAACCAGGAGGCACCGGTGAGCACTACCACCACCAGGTGAAGCAGTCTGAGGCCCTTATATATCCATCCAAAGAGAATAAATATGATCAGTATGGAGTGAAAGACCACAAAAAAGATATCCAGCGCATGCAAATGGTAATCTGACATTTCTTAAATATACGAATTCCTTATTACAGGCTATAAATATCGTAAAGTACAGTTTGTTATCACGTTCAGGCTAACGGATTACCGTATGATCCGCATGCTTTTATCAAACCGGATATTTGCCGGGAATCCTTTATCCGGTGATAGCGACAACCAGACAAACATGGCCCTGCCCACGATATGGTCTTCCGGAACAAAGCCCCAATACCTGGAATCTTCCGAATTATGCCGGTAATCTCCCATCATCCAGTAGTAATCCATTTGAAAAGTATAGGTAGTAGCTTTTTCACCGTTAATGTATATGATATCATCTTCTATCAGCAGGTCATTTCCTTCGTATTTGCTGATAATTCTTTCGTATAGTGGGATATTCTGGATGTTTATATTTACCGTGGCATCTTTTTCCGGTATGTAAAGCGGTCCCATGTTATCCTGGTTCCATTCGTAGTCCGGGTCATGCGGAAAAATATGCCTTTCGCCAATGCCTTCAGGGTCTATTCTTTTGGTGACTTCCGTAATATTTCTGACGGTTTCTACATTCCGGGCCATTTCTTCTGTCATGGCCATCAGATACACACCGGGTTGTTTTTCTCCCCAGTCGGTGATGCCGAGTCTGCTCATGCGGCGTCCAGTAAGCGGCTGGTCAGACGCGACACGGTAAAAATGCTTTGTTTCCGGAGGGTCTGGCAGGATTTTGTTGTTGATATACACCTGGGCCTGCCTCAATTCAAACGTATCGCCCGGGATTGCCAGGCAGCGTTTGATATAGTTTTCTCTTTTATCTACGGGTCGGTCGATGGGGTCTGCCGGGTTGTTAAACACGACCACGTCATTGTTGCTGATGCTTCTGATGCCCGGGAACCTGTAGTGAGGCAGCTGGATCCATTCAATGTAGGATTTAACATTTTCTGTAAGAGGAAGCGTGTGATGTGCAAATGGAAATGCGATGGGTGTGTGGGGTACCCTTGGCCCATAACTTAGCTTGCTTACGAAAAGGTAGTCACCCACAAGCAGTGAGCGTTCCATAGACGAAGTGGGTATGGTATAGGCTTCGAGCATGAATGCCCTTATGATGGAAGCTGCGATGACAGCAAAGATGATGGCATCTGCCCATTCCCTTACAGCAGACTTTTTGATAACAGGCAGGTTTTTGGGGTGGGTATATTCCTCTTTTTGAGAAAACCCCAGCCAGGGTAAAAACACAAACGGGAATAATACGCCAAGTGCCTGCTCTCCCAGGCCATCCTTGCGAAAGCACTTCAGGGTTTCCACCACCATCAGCAAAACGGTGAACACATTGATAAAAGGAAGCAGAACAAAGACAAACCACCATAAAGGCTTATCTATCACCTTAAGCCAGACATAAAAGTTGTATAATGGAATAATTGCCTCCCATCCTTTGTATCCAGCTTTCTGGAATATTTTCCACAGTCCCGCCACTGAGGCCAGGAGAAACAATATAGATAGCAACACGTATACCATAGTAGGAAGTTTAAATGTTCAATAAGTCTTTCATGCTATAAACACCTTGTTTGTCATATACCCATTCAGCCGCCAGGATGGCACCTTCGGCAAATCCGCTGCGATCGTGTGCCGTATGCTTGATTTCTATGCTGTCAATGGCTGAATCATACCTTACCACATGGGTTCCTGTAACATTTTCAATCCGGTAAGATTTAATGGGCAACATGCTGTCAGGAAGTTTCTCATCGGCATTTCCCCACCTGCTGAGGTTTTCGCGCCGGTGTAAGATATCCCTTGCGAGGGTTATTGCCGTTCCGCTTGGAGAATCAAGCTTTTGCCTGTGATGGGTTTCCTCTATCCTGGGTGTATAGCCTTTTGTTTTTGCCAGCATGTCGGCAAGCTTTATGTTGAGTTCAAAGAAAAAATTTACTCCAATACTGAAATTGGATGCATAAAACAGGGTGCGGTTATGCTCTTTGCAATAGCTTACCATGTTTGGCATGTGCTGGAGCCAGCCAGTCGTGCCTGTTACCACGGGCAGATCGAGCTCAAAACAGCGTTTGATATTATCAGGAGCTGCTTCAGGTGTGGTGAATTCGATGGCTACATTACAATCAGTCAGTTTTGCCCGCTCATGGTCCCAGTCATCTTCGTTGTCAATTTTTGCCACGATTACGTGTTGCCGAGACAGAGCCATCTTTTCCACGGCTTTTCCCATTTTTCCATAGCCAATCAACGCGATCTTTAGTTGCTTTTTCATGCGTATAGCCAATATTGTTTCATTTAAAACCGGATTCTCAAAGTGAACTGGGCACTGTGTGATGCCATCCCCATGTTATTCTGTGAGGGGAAGGACATAGGTTCCAGCCCCATGGTAATATCTTCGCCCACATCAAAAGTCATAAGGTGCGCATCTACACTGGCATCAAGGATATTAAGCAGATAGAGTGCAGCTGTGAGCATATATGTGATCTCCAGGTTTCGCCGGTAGAAATTCATGGCGCGCTCCAGCTCGCCGTCAGAGTATAGCGGGAAGTCATCCACTGTGTTTGGGTTACCGTCGACCCTGGCAATCCATGCCTCACGCCACTGTCTGTAGTTGCTGTTATTGAAATCAATAAAATAGACCAGAGTGCCAAAACCGGCATATATTATGGGCACTTTCCAGTACCTTTCGTTATAAATCTGACCCAGTCCGGGGAGTGTGGCTGAAAGCATGGCGGCTCTGCCTGGCGAAGGCTCATGTGTCATTTGCTCATCCATTTGCTGGCTTTCATCGTTAACAGGGTTGTTTGCCGGCTGCGTTGCTCCCGCAAACGGGGTTGTCAAAAAAAAAAGCAAGAAAGCCAAAAGAACCAGGGAGCCGGGAAATGAAAACCGCCTGCTCCCTCTGAAGCATGTTTTAGTATTATGGACTTTCAGGCAAAACACGTTTAAGATATCAGCTGTCTTTGAGTTTTTTAACAATCTTGTCAAACTCTTCCTTTGATCCGAAGTTTATTACAATACTCCCTTTCCCTCCGGTTTTATTTTTTATGCTTACACGGGTGTCGAACTTTTTTGCAAGCTCTTGCTGGAAGGCTTTCTGTTCTTCGGTGACCTGCTTTTTCTTGTTCAGTGTCTCCGGTTTATCTTTTTCTTCTGTTTTGTTGTCTGTGATGATCTGTTTGACAATTTCTTCCAGTTCCCGAACAGACAGGTTCTGCGCTAATGTATCCTGGTACACCTCCAGCAGGGTTTGCACATCTTCAAGAGGCAGGAGGGCTTTGGCGTGTCCTATGCTTATCAGATCCTGCCTGAGTCCCAGCTGGATCTCACCGGGAAGGTTAAGGATTCTGAGGTAGTTGGCGATGGAAGGCCGGCTTTTGCCCAGCCGTTCACTGAGGTTCTCCTGTGTGAGGTTATAATCCTGTATGAGCTGCTTATATCCCAGGGCTATTTCCACTGGGTTCAGATTTTCCCGTTGTATGTTTTCTACGATGGCCATTTCCAGCATGGAATGATCGTCGGCCACAATGATGTAAGCCGGAAGGTCGGTGAGGCCCGCCATTCTGGCAGCCTTGAGTCTCCTTTCGCCGGATATAAGCTGCAATCTGTTGTCTTCCAGCTTACGTAATGTAATGGGCTGGATGATGCCTTGTTCTTTAATGGAAGCAGCCAGATCATTTAGGGCCTCTTCGTCGAAATCAGACCGGGGCTGGTGGGGGTTTGTTTCAATAATGTCAATGGGAACCTTGCCAATGGTACCTGTGGGGAGCAAATCTTTTTCAACGTCGTACGTGGGTTGGGTTTCTGCTCCCGAATTGTCAAGGAGTGCGCCCAATCCTTTGCCCAAAGCTTTTTTCTTGGCGTTCATTTGTTAATCATTTTAATATTACGGTCATGGAAGCCAGGTAGATCATGGAACCGGTAAAGTCAGACCGTTATGAGAAAATCACTCCTGTCAATGTCAACCCAGGGATGTGGATGTTTATATCTTTAATTTTTTGTCTTTTGATTTCATTTTTGTCATACCATTCTTTTGCAGAATCTCACGCGCCAGGTTAAGGTGGTTTACCGAACCACGGCTTTGTGCATCATGCATGATGATGGTTTCGCCGAAACTGGGAGCTTCGCCGAGCTTTATATTCCTGTAAATTACCGTGTCAAATACAAGATCCTGGAAATGCATCTTTACCTCCTCCACGACCTGGTTTGCCAGCCTGAGACGGGCGTCGTACATGGTGAGCAGGATACCCTCAATTTCGAGTTGCCTGTTAAGCCTTGACTGAACAATTTTGATGGTGTTGAGGAGCTTGCCCAGACCTTCCAATGCAAAATACTCGCATTGTACCGGCACGATGACTGAATCAGAGGCGGTAAGCGCATTTACAGTGACCAACCCCAGTGACGGTGAACAATCGATAATGACAAAATCATATTGCTCTTTGATTTTGTCAATTACCTTGCGCATCATGTGTTCCCTGTTGGGCATGTTGATCATTTCAATTTCTGCGCCCACAAGGTCAATATGTGCCGGGATCAGATCCATGTTGGGTGTCTCGGTTTCTATTACTATATCTTTGGGGTTTACATCATCAATGATGCATTCATAGATACTGGTTTTTACATGCTTGGGGTCTATGCCGACTCCGGAGGTAGCGTTAGACTGCGGATCTGCATCTATCAAAAGGGTCTTGTGTTCTAGGACAGCCAGACTGGCAGCCAGGTTGATTGCGGTGGTGGTTTTTCCAACTCCTCCCTTTTGATTGGCAATGGCGATGACTTTACTCATAGGTTAGAAAAAGATAAAAGTGTTTAATGGTCAAAGTATATCATACGGCATCATCATGATTCTCATAAAAATCAGGAAGCCAAAATGCAAATTTACAACTTTAGTTGCTTGCAGGCTGTTTTTTATAAAAAAAGCACGGATCGTGCTTGTATTCTTTGCCTGGCTTGCTATTGCATGTTTTGCTCGGTCCAGTCTATTTCTGACCCCAACAGGCTGTGGGGAATCAGGTAGATAATGAAAAGCGCGATAGCAGCTGCGAGTACCCATGAGCGGTGATAAGGGTTTCTTCTTACCTTAAAGAAGGCGATAGCCCAAAAGATAAAGGATACTGCGGTTTTGTTGTCGGTAAGGTCGGTTCCGAATGGCCAGCCTGTCCACCAGTCACCAAAGGCGTATTTCTGAACTATGGGTCCGAACACAAGGCCTCCAAGGATCAATGTGGTGATTGTCCACAGGGCATAATTATAGGTTTTTTGTTTGAACAGTGCGGCAATGCCGGCACGCATGCTGAAGAGCATGGCGGCAAACATAAAGAGGATATGGGGTGTCAGGGCCCAGGCCGGAACAGCATCCCTGAAGCGGATCACGACAGGTTCATCATTTACGACAACGGACTCGTCGCCTTTCTCCAGCACGATCTGATACATGGCCTTACCCGCTGGCGGCAGCTGAGGTATTTCAGCTACAAGATATTCCTGGACGCGAGCCAGGCGCAGCGTATCCCACTGGTCATGACTGGGGTAGCGCTTATAACGAAAATATCCTTCGATGTCTGTGTTTTCGGCCTTTATCCTTACCGGTGCATCCGCAGGCTGGTCGTATGTCCTGATGAGCCTGAAGCGTATTGTCTCATCAGCAATCTCCACCGTGCCACGCTCAGGTTTGGTAGGGCCGGTCATACGGGTATAAACTAAGCTTAGCAGTGTGATTACTATGGCAGCAATCCAAAAAAGAATGTTTTTATTCATGTTTTTAGTTTTGGATAAATGAGGAGTGGTTCAGAATCCTCGAATGATGAATGGCATGATATATTTCCTGCATCATATCGGTGCGAATGTTCTGTTCAATGATTTTCCTGTTCGTTTGCGAGGGATATGTCCGGTTGGACAGAAACACAAACACCAGGTTTTCCATCGGGTCGGCCCATACGTATGTGCCTGTGAAGCCACTGTGTCCGAAGCTCATGGGGGAAGCGCTTCTTGCTGCCGGTCCGCTTTCTGCCGGTTCAAGGGAAGGCTTGTCGAATCCCAGGCCGCGCCTGTTGTCGTTGGCTGCAAAGGGAGCGGATGTGAACTTTTGCACGGTGTTGGGGTCGAAAAACTGTATGCCGCCATACCTGCCTTCGTTCAGCATCATGTACATCAGCTTTGCCAGGTCTGAGGCATTGGAAAACAGCCCTGCATGTCCGCTGACGCCCCCCAGCATGGCCGCAGCCGGATCATGTACATGGCCGTGCACAACCTGCCGGCGCCATAAGGTGTCATGCTCGCTGGGGACAATATGAGTCATGTCGAATCGTTGCAACGGATTATATCCCATGGTACTCAATCCCATGGGAGCATAAAAGGATTTTTTTGCAAATTCATCCAGGCTTAACCCGGTGACATGATGTATCACTTCAGATAAAAGGATAAATCCCAGGTCGCTGTATCTGTAGTCTTCGTTTTCCCTGAGCTCCGA
>SLEW01000093.1 GCA_007124575.1 Bacteroidales bacterium
ATGAAAAAGAAGTAACGCCAGAGGCAAGTTTTACCAATGATCTTGGTGCAGACTCTCTGGACACTGTTGAGCTCATTATGGAGTTCGAGAAAGAGTTCAACCTGGCCATTCCTGACGACCAGGCTGAGAAAATCAGCACGGTAGGCGAAGCGATTGCTCATATTGAAAAGGACAGCAAGTAAGCTTAAGTTATTTTAAAGATGGGGCCCACATGCGCGGTGTTATTCTCAGCAACAGTTGAGATATAGACCCATGTGGGCTCTATTTCGGATGTCAAACAAAACCAATCGGAATGAAACTTAAAAGAGTAGTCGTTACCGGACTTGGCGCTCTTACCCCCATAGCTGATTCCACCCCGGATTATTGGAACGCACTCTTACAGGGTGTAAGTGGTGCTGCCCCAATCACCAAATTTGATGTTTCCGAGTTCAAGACCCGTTTTGCCTGTGAGCTGAAAGGGTTTAATCCGTTAGATCACTTTGATCGCAAGGAGGCTCGCAAATATGACCCTTTTACACAGTACGCCATGGTGTCGACGGCGGAAGCCGTGGAAGATGCCGGGATAGACCTGGATAAGATCGACAAAGACCGTGTAGGTGTGATCTGGGGTAGTGGCATCGGAGGCCTGGAGACTTTCCTGAAAGAGGTTTCGAGCTATGCCAAATCAGAGGGGCCGCCCCGTTTTAGTCCTTTCTTTATTCCCAAGATGATTGCAGACATTGCCGCAGGGCATATTTCCATAAAATATGGCTTCCGTGGCCCAAACTATACCACCACCTCTGCCTGTGCTTCTTCTGCCAACGCACTGATAGACAGCTTTAACCTTATCCGCCTGGGTAAGGCCGATATGTTCATCAGCGGCGGTTCTGAAGCAGCCGTGAACGAAGCAGGCCTTGGCGGGTTCAGCGCCATGCATGCCATCTCCGTCCGTAATGATGATCCGAAGACGGGCTCCAGGCCGTTCGATAAAGACCGCGACGGTTTCGTGCTAGGTGAAGGTAGCGGAACCCTCGTCTTTGAAGAGCTTGAACATGCCCGTAAACGCGGTGCAAAGATTTATGCTGAAGTGGTTGGCGGTGGGATGTCGGCAGACGCATATCACATGACAAGTCCTCACCCCGAAGGCCTGGGCGCTATAAAAGTGATGCAAAACACGCTGGACGACGCCGGACTGGATATCGCCGACGTGGATCACATCAACACCCACGGAACCTCCACTCCCCTGGGCGACATCGCTGAACCAAAAGCGATCGTAAGTCTTTTCGGAGAGCATGCCTATAAGATCAGCATCAATTCAACAAAATCAATGATCGGCCACCTCCTGGGTGCGGCAGGGGCAGCAGAGTCCATCGCAACCGTCCTGTCGGTGCAAAACGATGTGGTGCCTCCAACCATCAATCACTTTACCGATGATCCGGAAATCGATAACAAGCTTGACTTTACCTTCCACAAGGCCAAAGAAAGGACGGTAAACATAGCCCTTTCGAACACATTCGGGTTTGGCGGACATAATGCATGCGTAGCATTTAAAAAGTTTGCACAATAGATTCATAGCATTGGGATTCTTTTCATTTTTTTTGCCAAAGCGTAAGGCCACGGACAAAGCACTGTCCGAAGCCATAAAGAACATATTCGGCTATTATCCCCAAAACGTTTCGATCTACAAACTGGCGTTCAAACACAAGTCAGCAGCCATTACTATCGGCAACGGCTTCCGGCACTGCAACGAACGGCTCGAATACCTTGGAGATGCCGTGCTGGGATCAGTGGTGGCCGACTTCCTCTTCAAAAAGTTTCCCTTTAAAGATGAAGGATTCCTTACGGAGATGCGCTCCCGTATCGTGAGCCGTCAAAACCTGAACATGCTGTCGCGCAAAATGGGACTGGACCAGCTCGTGGAGGCCAGCAATGATGGCAGCAGCACGGGCTCATCTATTATGGGAGACGCCTTTGAAGCCCTTATTGGGGCCGTCTATCTGGACAAAGGATATGTATTTACCAAAAACCTCATCGTCAGGAATATCATCCAAAACCACCTGGATATCGATGACCTCATAGTGCGCGACATCAACTTTAAAAGCAAGATCATCGAATGGGCGCAGAAAGAGAAAAAGGATATATCCTATAACCTGGTGGATGAAAAGGAAAGCGGAAAAAAAGGCAAACTTTACACCATAGAGCTGGTGATAGAAAATGACATTGCCGGACGGGGACAAGACTTTTCCATTAAAAAGGCAGAGCAGGGAGCCTCCAGGCAGGCATGGGAAATCATAGCCCGGAATCATACTCCCTGACAAGCATCCGCAGCGAATATTCCACACCATTATTTCCTTCCGCTTCCTTGGAATCTTAACTCCCTTGCCTTACTTTTGCATTAAAGGGGACGTTAACGCGTGCGCGGCACCTCTGACATGCCCGGGTGCTTCCCGGTATCCTCCTCCTAAAATGCTGTATCATGGCTAAAAAGCTGAAGCTAGACATAGAATATACTCCTGACTTCAGGCTTATCGGCATTTTTTCACCCCAGAAAGATTACAGACTTTGCTGGATGCTGAACAATCAGCTCAAAACTGACCTGCGCCGGATACCAGACTTTATCTATCGCCCCTTTAAGAAAGCGGAAGCAAGCTCTTTTGCGGTCTACAATTATGATTCAGGGACGCTGCGGACACGATACTTGCTGCTCTCCAACAGAGCTTCCGGTGGCCTGCTTTTGCCTGACCCCAAAAACCTGGATTTCCTGTTCCTCATCTGGAAGCCTGACACCGGCCAGGACATAGAGCATGTGCTGAATCATGTCAGAAAACTCTCCGCCGTGCAGGCTGCCTATATGCTGGACGGCAGCATTACAGCAAGAACCAAAGAAGTGCTTTATGACTTTGAGATGTATCTCAACGAGGTTCTGTAATGACTATGGGTAAGGCTTCTCTGTGACTTCCGGTATCCATCATAAGAAAATAGACCCCTCCGGCAAGGTCTTGCCTGCCCCCCAAAAGCTCCTGAAGGGCAATGGTGTGCAGGCCGGCATCAAAAAAGCGTGACTGCACTCCTGGCATGGTTCTGCCGGATGGGCTCACCAGGAGGATGCTTACTCCCGTCCCGGATGGAAGATCAAAGGTGATGTATGAATCCGGAGTGGCGGGATTTGGAGAAATGCTTAAATGTAATTTTGAGCTTACAACATCTTCCGCATGCGTTATTTCACCCTGAAATTCATAGGCCCCTATATCTATCCTGCCGTTTTGCAGGCGTGGGTTACCAGCCAGGTCCGTGTCCGGAAGTATCCCGTCGGGCAGGTCAGGGCAACCTTTCATGATGGCAGGTGATCCATCCAGCAGCTGAAAGGGATGGCTTCCCTCTTGTGCAAAAAGGGGATCTGTGTCAAGGCATTCATGCAGGTCTCCGTCTATGCCGCCACCCCCTATGTTTTCTTTCCCGTATTGCAGAACACTATATGAAAAAACGGGCTCTGATTCGGAATCCCATACGAACACCTGTGATCCGATCTCCCCTGTGTCGCCTGTGTTACCCCAGAAGATACTATTCCGGATGTCCGGAAATGATTCAAAGTTGCAGTACAATCCGCCACCCATCGACGTGTGGTTATAGACCACGGTGTTGTTGTACATAGGGCCGCTGAAGGTGAGCAAACAGATCCCTCCGCCAAAAAAGGTGGCTTCGTTATACGCCACCAGGTTATTGTAAACGCCATAGGTAATTGAAGAACGCATATAGCTGATTGCACCGCCCAGCATGGCATAATTGTTTTCGAAAATGTTGTTGTGAACCGCCACGTCGGCCGAATCAATGGCCAGTCCGCCACCTACCCCTGTGGCCTGGTTGCCGTCAAAAAAGCTGTGGAGAATCTGCCCCCGGGAGTGTTTGCCGAAAATACCGCCACCGGCACCGTAGGTTTCTTCTTCGGTAGGAGGATGACCTGCCTTGTTGTGTAGCACCTTACAGTGATTAAATGAAGGGTTGGCCTGCTGGAAGTAGGCGCCGCCTCCGTATAAGTAGGCCTGATTCATAAAAAAGGTTGTATGGTAAAAACTAAACTGGCCTTCTCCTTCGATATAAAGCCCGCCACCGTGCATGATGCTCTCGCCGTGAATGGCCTTGGCATACTCAATGCGTACATGCCGGAAGTCTGCCTCCGGCCCGGGAATGCCCCTGCCAAAGTCTCCCCAGATGGTAATTCCCTTCCATCCGCCATCCGGGCTATAGATGTCGTGCAACCCTGTGGTGTCGTTCACGCTGAAGACAATCGGATGTTGTGGCGTTCCTTCGGCATACAGGCCGTTCCCCTGAACGATGAAACCGTAATACCCCTGAAATTCGACGCGTACGCCCGCCAGGATTTCCAGGTATTCACCCGGTGGCAGGTAGATGTCGCCGGTCACAAATACCGTATCAGCGGCCCAATGACCAGATACATCGCCTTCTACGGAGATGTTATTCCCGTATTTCCCCTGCTGGCCATGCACAGCTACCACAGCAAAAAGCAGGAACAAGGTAGTGGTTAATGTTTTCATTGCTCTCTTTTTGGTTATGTGTTAAATAAACTCACTCCCCCATATAGGGCTTGCCTTCCTTTATCCACTCCGGGGCTTCCTTACCCCTCAGGTAATGATCGAAATACTCTTTCATGCGTATGGTATAATCCAGCTTGTTGGGGTATTTACGTGGGTGGTGGGGTTCGTCGTGGTATTGCAGGAAGATCACGTCCTTGCCG
>SLEW01000318.1 GCA_007124575.1 Bacteroidales bacterium
TCAAAAAGTATATTCTGATATCATAATGATCTTTAACCGGGGTTTTGCCGGCCCGCCTGAAGTTATCGGCTGCTGAGGCTTATCTTGCAACAGGCCTTTTGTTCTGTATCTTATGGCGGTGAGATGAGGATCTTTTCCATTTGTTCTTGCAGGTGTTTGGCAGCCTCACGTGCTCTGATGTCAAAATCGTCATCGCGGGAAGCATGGATAATTCCACGTGAGCTGTTTACCAGCATCCCAACCTCGTGGGTCATACATTGTGCTGCTACCTCTTCCAGTTGACCTCCCTGGGCTCCTACCCCGGGGACAAGAAAGAAATGATCAGGTGCCGTTTTTCTTATTGCTGCCAGCGATTCCGGCCGTGTAGCACCCAGTACAAACATCATGTTTTCGGGACTACCCCACGAAAGGCATGCTTTCACAACGGCATGGTATAGTTTTACCGTACCTTCGGTGTCCGGAGGGCTTTTAGCTGTGCCTGGCCGGCAGTTTAAAGTCTGAAAGTCACTGGCTCCCGGATTGGATGTAAGGGCCAGGATCACAGCCCATTTTCCAGGCACGTCAAGGAAGGGCTTTACAGAATCATGACCCATGTATGGATTTACCGTCACCGCGTCAAAAGGGAGATTTGCAAGAAAGGTTTTTGCATATTGACGGGATGAGTTGCCAATATCTGCACGTTTGGCATCCGCTATGGTAAACACAGGCCCTTTTGGATGTGATGCCAGGTAGTCGATAGTCTTTTCGAGGCTTTCCCAGCCGCGACTGCCCTGGCTTTCATAAAAGGCGATGTTGGGTTTATAGGCCACAGCCAGGTCGATGGTAGCATCTATGATGATGCGGTTGAACTCGAAGAGCGGATGCCTGCTGTCATTTTTTATCATCGGTGGGATAAGATCCGTGTCGGGATCCAGTCCGACACATAAGAAAGATTTCTTTTCCCTGATGGTGTTGATCAGCTCTTGCTTGTTCATCCCGGCTTTGTTTTCTGTTAGGAAACTCCTTCTTTGAGTTTTTCGGCATTTTCTGCTACCTGCAAAGCGTCAATGATTTCCAGGATGTCTCCGTCCATTACGGCAGAAAGATTATAAAGCGTGAGGCCTATGCGGTGGTCGGTAACCCGGCCCTGCGGAAAGTTGTATGTCCTGATTTTTGCTGATCTGTCACCGGTGGACACCATGGTTTTTCGTTGCGATGATATCTCGTCCAGGTATTTTTTGTATTCCATGTCGTAAAGCCTGCTTCGAAGCACCTTCATGGCTTTATCCATGTTTTTAATCTGTGATTTCTGATCCTGGCACGACACAACGATACCTGTTGGTTCATGAGTTAGTCTGACTGCTGAATAGGTGGTGTTCACCGACTGCCCCCCAGGTCCGGAAGAGCAAAATGTTTCCTTTTTGATATCGGCTGGTTTGAGGTCCACATCAAACTCATCGGCTTCAGGAAGCACGGCCACAGTGGCTGCCGAGGTATGTACCCTGCCCTGTGTCTCGGTTTGGGGAACGCGCTGGACGCGATGTACACCCGATTCATATTTTAATACGCCATATACTCCATCACCGGTAACATTGAAGATCACTTCCTTGAAACCACCAGAGGTGCCTTCATTCATTACGACAAGCTCTGTCTTCCATTTTTGGGCTTCACAGAATTTTATATACATCCTGTAAAGATCCCCTGCGAAGATCGCTGCTTCGTCGCCTCCGGTGCCTGCACGGATCTCCACGATGGCGTTTTTGTCATCCTGTGGATCAGAAGGGATTAGCAAAAGACGTATTTTCTCTTCCAGTGCTTCCTTCCTTTCAGCCAGGTCATCGAGCTCTCTGCGGGCCATTTCCCTGAACTCAGGATCCTTTTCCTTGTTGAGCATCTCTTTGGAAGATTCTATATTGTCAAGTACATGTTCGTACTCTTCATGGGCTTCTATGATGGGCTCGAGGTCCTTATATTCTTTGCTGAGTTTAATGTAGCGCTTCATGTCCGACATGACATCCGGATCAGCAATGAATTTTGCCACCTCTTCATGACGTTCTTTAATAGCCTGTAATTTCTCCAGTAGCATGGTGAATGATTTTGAGATGCAAAGTTACAAAAATGTGACGAAGTATGGTCAGGAATACCGAATAGTACCTTCAGGACCTTCTATGGAAAGGTTTTTCCTGCCTGATTCCTCTACCCTGCCGATAATTTTTGCTTCCAGGTTAAATCCTGCGCAAAGTCGGATCATTTCTTTTGCCGCTGTGAGGTCATTCACATAGAGTTCGAAACGGTGTCCCATATTAAAGACCTTATACATCTCGCGCCAGGCAGTTTCTGTGGTCTTTTGAATATACTCAAACAGGGGCGGCGGGTCAAATGGGGAATCCTTGATCACATGCAGTTTATCGATGAAGTGCAGCACTTTTGTTTGTCCGCCTCCACTGCAGTGTATCATCCCATGGATGCTATCTCTGTGGGCGTTCAAAATTTCCTTGATTACCGGAGCATAAGTACGTGTGGGGCTTAGAACCATCTTTCCCACGTTCACTGGCATGCCCGGAATCTTATCGGTAAGCCGGCAACTGCCGGTATAAACCACATTCTCATCCAGGCTAATATCATAACTTTCCGGATACGATCGGGCGTAGCTTTTATCAAAGACATCATGCCTGGCAGATGTCAGCCCATTGCTCCCCATGCCGCTGTTATACGCTTCTTCGTATGTGGTTTGTCCATGGGATGCCAGTCCAACGATGACATCCCCTGCTCGGATATCTGCATTGTCGACTACGTTCTTGCGGGGCATTCGTGCCGTCACGGTGGAATCAACAATTACCGTACGCACCAGGTCACCTACATCGGCAGTTTCTCCTCCGGTGAGGATAACCGGTATACCCAGGTTGCGCATTTTTTCAAGAAATGACTCGGTACCTTCTATGATGGCTTTAATGACCTCGCCAGGTACCTGTTTTTTGTTGCGTCCGATGGTAGAGGAAAGCAGAATGTTATCAGTAGCACCCACACAAAGAAGGTCATCCAGATTCATTACGATAGCGTCCTGGGCAATGCCTTTCCATACCGATAAATCACCAGTTTCCTTCCAATAAAGCCAGGCCAGCGATGACTTGGTACCGGCGCCGTCGGCGTGCATAATGTTGCAATGCGTGGATGATCCGCCCAGGTAGTCAGGTACGATCTTGCAAAATGCTTTGGGGTATAAGCCTTTATCCAGATTACCTATGGCTGCATGCACATCCTCTTTATCCGGGGAAACCCCTCTTTGCTGATATGTTCCCATTATCTATCCTCTTCTGATGACTCTTCTTCTGATGATTCTTCCAGGTCCGGATCAGGTATTTCCCGCAGCTCCTCTTCCTCTTCTTCCGGCGGTGGCTCATAGTCTTCTCTAAGCACCCTGAATTCAGTACGCCGGTTCATCTCATGTGCCACCTCCTGCATGTCTTCAGATTCAAGTCCGTCAATAAACTCTTCTGTAAGCTCTGTGCCTTCTTCAAAGAGATAGCCATTTCTTTCTATATCCCTGTCAAGTACCCTTGGCTCGCGTTTCCCATAGCCGGCTGCTTCTATTCTTTCGGCTTCAATGCCTTGTTCAATGAGATAATCGACCACGGCTTCAGCCCGGCGCAAGCTCAGTGTATCGTTATATTCGTGGGTTCCCCTGCTGTCTGTATGGGATGCCAGCTCGATGACAATATGAGGATTGTCTTGCAGGGTTTGCACCAGGCCGTTCAGGGAGTCTTTAAATTGTGTTTGCAGTTCCCAGCTGTCGAACTCATAAAGAATTTCCGGAAGCTCAATGGCTGTAACGGGTATGGGTGCAATCTCTATTTCCACTTCAAATTCCCGGCTTCGCTCCAAACCTTTGGTTGATTCGGTAGCCCTTCCGGAGAAATACCCTGATTTGGTCACCAGGATTTCATAGGATGTGTTTTCTTTAACCATGGTTTCGTCAAAGAGAAAACTTCCATCCTGATCTGTTTCTTTTTGAATGAGGGAGCCGTCGGAGCCGACGAGCTGCACGTTTGCATCTGCCACGGAGGTTCTTGTGCTGTCGTCAACCACCGTTCCGCTGATTAAGAACTCTACTGGTGCCTGGTAGAAAGAGTATATGTCATAAATACCCCTGGGGCCTCTGTTTGATGTAAAAAAGCCTTGCTCTCTGCCAGGTTTGAATACGATGCCAAAATCATCAGCCGAGCTGTTAAAGGGAGGGCCAATGTTTTCCGGCTCTGACCATTCGCCACCTCTGTATTGGGATGTAAAAATATCCAGCCCACCCATCCCCGGATGTCCGTTGGAAGCAAAAAACAGCGTGCCATCCTCATGAACATAAGGGAACATTTCATCTCCTTTGGTGTTGATGGTTTCTCCGAGATTCTCCGGCGATCCGAACGCGTCGTTCCTTGTTTGCCTGCGAACCACCCAGATATCTTTTTCACCTATATTGCCAGGCATGTTTGAAACAAAATAAAGTTCCAGTTCGTCCGGGCTGATGGCAGGATGTCCTACCGTAATCAGGCTATCCTCTGTCAGGGGAATTTCCTGTGGGTTGACCCAGTTGGCTCCTTCACGGGCTGCTCTGAATATGCGGCATCCCATGCTGATATCTTCAGCTCTTGTACACCTTGTGAAGTACATTTCTGTAGCTGGAGCATTTACTGATGGAGCACCTTCGTTGTATTCGGTGTTAATGGGTCCTTCATCCAATAATGAAGGCCGGTCCCAGTTTCCGGCACGGTCCTCGTACGTCACGAAAAAAGAAGTGTGATTATGTCCGGTCCAGGGATCTTCATCGCGTCCCAGGGCATCATCGCGGGAAGAAGCAAAAATCAGTGTTGACCCTCTGTGGTCTCCATAGGCCGGAGTCATATCATCAGCCCGTGAGTTAAGAAGCCGCATGGCTTCAATATCATAGTCTTCCGGCTCATCCATCAATTTTATTGCAAGCTCAACAGACTCGAGTCCGTGTGGACCGCGCCAGTCATCAGGAACTTTTTCTATGTATGCCTCAAAGGTCTCCCTGGCCTCTTCATACTTTCCGTTTTGCATCTCGGCCTGGGCGAGATACAGCATTGCGACCGGATCGGGATAATCTATACGGACAGCCCGCCTGAACCACGACTCAGCCATTCGGTGGTTGTTTGTGTACTTATAGCACATCGCCACTTTAAAAGTGAGTTCTGCCGATTTCTCTCTTTCACCACGGTCCAGTCTGTCGAGTACGCGGCGGTAATGATCGATGGCTTCATGGTATTGCTGAAGCTCATAGGCCCGCTCAGCCCGCTCAAGCCTGCGACTTTGTCCATAAACATCATCTGAAATGGTGAAAGCAGCGATCCAGAGGATCAGAAAAGAAAGCTTAATCAGCTTATACATGTATATTACCTGTTAAAACTTAAGTTATAATTCTGCTTTTAATGCGAATATAAAACGCTGCAAACCGGAAATAATTGCAAAAATAAAATGCATTATTCAGCCTTATGTTTTGATTCCTCAGCTTGTTTATATGGCAAGGGCAGGTCGTCATCGGAAAGTTCTTCCACCCCCTGATTTGTTTCTTCCGTTTGATGGATATTGTCGCTATTCTCTTTGTTGTCTTCCGGGGTGCTGCTTGCCGTATTTTTAAAAGCTTCCACCTCTTTTTTAACTTCTGTCTCCATCTTTCTTGCCTCCCCTTCCACCTCAGATGAATACCGGTGGATCTCGGAATTTATCTCACGCTGCACCTTTCGCACTTCGCCAAGGCCTTTGCCCAGCATACGGGCTATTTCCGGTATCTTTTTGGGGCCGAACAACAACAATACCAACAAGATGAGCATTAAAATCTCGCCGCCACTGATTCCAAAAAGTAAGATTAACGGTATTGCCATTTGCCTAAATTTCACTACAAAAATAATGCTTTCCTGTCTAATTACATAACCATCCTCCTCTGCAATTGGATGAACGCATCAGGCAAAATCAATAAATCAAATTATTCTTTATGGAACTGGCAAATTTTGTATTTTTACTGCTCTTAAACACGATACGATATGCTACCTTTTCAAAAGAAGCTTACGAATTCTTTTTACGCCATGCTGAGCCTGCCGGCTACAGCCATGGGCTTTGGCCTGGCAGTTCAGATAGCAGCTTTAAGCTGGTTGTTAAGTACGAAATATGGTCTGGAGATCAGTGACATCGGTCTCGTATGGGCCACCGGGCCGCTGGCCGGCATCATCGGACAGGTGGTGGTGGGAATCATCAGCGACAACGTGTGGGTCATGAACGGGCGGCGCCGCGCATTTATCCTGGTGGGTGGCGTTTTGGCAGCATTAGGGTTGCTTGCCCTGCCGAATATCGGGATCATCCAGGCAGGACTGGGGCTGGATGGCGTGCTTGGTATTGCCATTGTGGTGTCGCTGAGCATCGACCTGGCCATCAACATCAGCTTCAACCCTACCAGGGCTATCATTGCCGATGTAACTCCTGAAGGACGACCCAGGACAAAAGGATATACCTGGATGCAAACTGTTTCAGGTACATTTGGTGTACTTGCCTACCTGATCGGAGCTGTCTGGGGTAACTATGTGCTGATCTATTTTGGTGTTGTGCTGGTATTTCTTTTTTCTGTTATTCCACCCTTTTTCATCAAGGAGCCCAGGCACCTTGGTCAGTACGGAAAAGACGATGAAGAAGCTGCCGCTGCCAACAAAGCCTATGCAGAAAGCAAAAAAGACAGCGTAAATGAGGCCTCCCTTTTTGAAATCATGAAAACCATCTTTCCGCTTTGGGGCTTCCTGCTTTATGCATTCTATGGCATATTCAGAAGGGTTGGCCTGTTTCCGGATATACCTTATTATGGCCTCGAGATTTTCTGTGCCCTTCTGACTGTTGTAGTAGTGGTTATCACCATGACACAGAAAGAAAACGGCATTTCCCGCGAAAAGGACGGACTTATCGGCTTCAGGAAGGTGCTGGCTGCTCATTCGTTTACATGGATCGGCGTGCAGACCATGTTTATCTATCTTTTCGCCTTTGTGCGTTTCCGGGTTCCTGAACTTGCTGATGTGGACATTGACCCGTTACTCCTGGAAAACGGTGAAAATGGGGTGCTGGAATCGGCAAGAATAGAGGAAATCGATGCTACCGTCGGGCAAATCGTTAACTGGAGCTTTTTCTCACTCAACCTGGTGGCAGCCATCATCCCGGTGCTGCTCCTGGAGCCTTTGGCTGCGCGATTTGGCAGGGTCAGGACACACGCTGTGAGCATCACCATCATGACGCTTGGCTATTTAAGCATATTGCAGTTTGGATATACGCCAGCACTTATTTATGGTCTGATGGCCATCGTAGGTATTGGATGGGCGGCTACCATCAGTCTCCCTTTTGCCATCATGTCACAAAAAATATCGCAATCACGGATGGGGCTTTATATGGGACTGTTTAACCTTTCCGTGGTGCTGCCGCAGTTTGTTTCAAGCTTTGGTGTAGGTGAAATTGTTCAAGAAGCAGAAGATAAGGGTGTTATATTTGTAGTAAGTGCACTTACAGTAGGCATTTCTGCCTTGCTGTGGTATTTTGTTAAGGAACCCAAAGACGTATTTACGAAAAATCCGGTTCTTGCTGCGGAGGAAAAAGAAACGGAAGCTTAAACATAAAGAATATAAAGTCTTACGCATCCACCGCTGCGGTTTAATTCAATCTTACCGGCATCAGAGGGAAAACCTGTTTGCTTGCCTGATATGTCTCAAGCCAGAGACAACAACAGCTGTATTATACTATGATTTTGTCGTTTTCCGGACGCTGCTTATCCGGTAGCATAGATTATGAATTATCCTGTTACATCCAGGGAGGATGTATTGGTTGAAATTTGTTTACAGAATACTTGGATATCTACAAAAATTATTTAAATTTGACTTTCAGTATAAATAGAAATTGAATTAACCTATACTATTTTACTAACCAAAACCCCATCATCATGAAAAGACTTTTAGCTTTAGCCGGGTTACTTTTATTTCTCGGCGGATCTTTGTATGGGCAGCAGATTCGTGTTACAGGTACAGTGACTGACCTGGAAACGGATGAAAGCTTGCCTGGTGTTACGATTACCGTGGAGGGAACAACGCAGGGAACGGTGACCGATATTAACGGCAACTACGAGTTGCAGGTCCGGGAAGATGCTGTGTTGGTTTTCTCATTTATTGGTATGGAAACACGCACAGTACCAGTAGATGGCCGTAACGTTATCAACATTTCATTGAACCCGGATATAGCACTTCTGGGTGAGGTCGTTGTGGTCGGATATGGATCACAGCTCAAATATGAGCTTACGGGTGCCATCTCTTCCATTGATTCCCGGGATTTAAGTGAAGCTACCATGCCAAGCTTCGAAAGTTCCCTTCAGGGTCGTGTATCAGGTGTTCATATCTCCGGAGGTAGTGGCAAGGCAGGCCAGGCCATAAGAACCAGAATCAGGGGGGCTTCGTCCATTTCGGCCAGTAACGAGCCGCTCTATGTAATTGACGGAGTGCCCGTTGTGTCTCAAAACCTGGGTACAACAGGCAATGAGCCCACTAACCCTTTAGCAGACATTAACCCGGCCGACATCGAGTCGGTTGAAGTACTTAAAGATGCTTCTGCAGCAGCTATCTATGGATCACGAGCTTCCAACGGTGTTATTATCATTACCACAAAGCGAGGCCAGGAAGGCGCCACACAGTTCAGCTTTTCGTCGCAGGTGGGATTTAGTGAGCCCTCTAACACGGTTGACTTTCTTGACAGAGAACAATATATTACCTTATTTCAGAGAGCTTATGATAATGTGGCCGATGACGATGGTAATCTGGGCAACTTCTCCAGCTGGGAAGATGTAATGGATTGGCGTTTGGCACATTGGCGTGACCCCGATAATCCGGACGACGTATGGAGCGGCCCTGATGTAAACTGGGAAGATCAGGCCCTGCGAAGAGGCGGATTGCAACAAATAGACTTCTCGGCATCAGGTGGATCCGAAAATACCAGGTTTTTTGCCGCCCTGAGTGCACTCGATCAGCAAGCCATCGTAAATGGCAATGATTTCGACCGGATCAATACCAGGTTAAACCTTGACCAGGATGCAACCGACAGGCTTACTTTCGGATTGAACATGAGTATTCTTCGTACAAGGAACTTCAGAGTTGCTCACGACAGGGCTTTTGCCACACCTTTACAGATGGTTGCATTGCCCCCGATGAACCCCACCCATGATCCGGAGACCGGCGAGCTTAACAGGAACACACTGTATGAAAATGGTCTGGTCGTTCGTGAGTATAACCACTTTGATACCGAGATCTTCCGTAGCTTTGGCAATATATATGGTGATTATAGCATATCACCCAACCTGTCTTTTCGCACAGAAGCCGGAGTGGACATTCTGAGCCAAAGAGAGATGGAATACCGCGGCAGGCTGACAAACGACGGCGGCCCGGATGGCTTTGCTTTTGACAGAACAGTTACTTCAAAACTTATTAACTTTGAAAACTATTTTTCCTATCAGAATATTTTTGCTGAAGTATTTGACCTGAGCATGGTTGCCGGTGCAAGTTTGCAGGCAGCAGAATTCGATTTTTCCTCGATGACAGCCAGGGGCTTTCCTAATGACATGTTCCAGCGCATTGCCAGTGCTTCAGAAATTACAAGCGCCAGCTCAAGCGGAACGGGCTATCGGTATAACTCTTTCTTTAGCCGCGCAAACATGAAACTTCATGACAGGTATTTGCTGACAGTAAGCGGCAGGGTAGACGGCTCATCCCGCTTCGGGCGCGATAACCGCTATGGCATTTTCCCCGCTGTCTCGGCCGGATATATCATTACAAATGAGGAGTTCCTGTTCGACAATTATACCGTAAGCTTCCTGAAACCGCGAATTAGCTGGGGTATGACGGGTAACTCTGAAATTGACAACTATGCTCCCCGCGGGCTATATGCCGGAAGCAACTATGCAGGATTACCCGGAATGGTCTCTACAAGTATACCAAGCCCTGACCTGCAGTGGGAAACAACCACCCAGGTGAACTTTGGTATCGACTTTGGATTCTTTGATAACCGCATTTCGGGTGAGATTGACTATTACGTAAAAAATACATCCGACCTGCTCCTTAACGTGCAAGTCCCATCAACTACTGGATTTACAACCGTTTACAGGAACATAGGCGACATGGAAAACAAGGGTCTGGAGTTTGTTCTTAATACCGTGAATATTGACGGTGAATTCAGCTGGAATACAAACTTCAATATCTCATTCAACCAGAACGAAGTGAAAAACCTTGATGGTCAGATCATCTCTGCCGGCATTTGGCGTGTCGTGGAAGGTGAGCCCATGGGAGTTTTTTACACAAAAGAATATGCGGGCGTCGACCCGGAAACCGGAGATGCCCTGTTTTATCTTAATGAAGATGGCGACGCAACGACAACAAGCCTTGCAGAGGCATCCAATCGTATCGTAGGAGATCCCAACCCTGACTTCTGGGGCGGCTTTGCCAATACATTCCGTTACAGGGGCTTTGACCTTAATATTATGTTCCAGTTTGTGTATGGACATGATATCTATAACCATGGCCGCCAATGGCAGGCTGATGGTTTCTCCTGGTTTGATAACCAAACCGTGGACTTTTATGAAGACCACTGGCAGCAGCCCGGTGACGATACCTATTATCCTCAACCCCGCTTGATGCAGGGCAATGGGTATGGTGTGTCAAGCATGCTGATCTTTGACGGTTCGTATATCAGATTGAAAGAAGTTTCGTTCGGCTATACTTTGCCGCGCCATGTTGTGCAAAGGGCAGGACTAAACTCTGCAAGAATTTTTGTAAGAGGATATAACCTGCTTACTTTCACAGATTATCCCGGATGGGACCCTGAAACCAGTGCGCCCAATACCGCAGACATAGGCACACAGTCAAGCAATATTCAGCAGGGATGGGATTTCTATACAGCACCACAGCCCAGGCAAATCACGTTTGGCGTAAACCTTGAATTTTAACATGCAACTCCATGCAATTCAATCACTAAAAATAGTATCGAAATGAAAACAAAATATTTTTCCATATTTATAGGTTTTATATTCCTTGCCGGGATGTTTACCGCATGCGAGGACTTTCTTGAAGTAGAACCTACTACTGCTGTTAGTGACGATGCGATATATGGTGACCATGAAGGTGTGGTAAATGCACTGAATGGCGCCTGGGCATTGGTGGGCAGTGGTAACCTCCATGCGGGTACAAGCATATTCCACAGTGACCTGGTGGCTAATGCCGGTGAAATGGAATGGATAGGTACCTTCATACAATACCGCCAATATAACTGGAAGTCCATGGACCCTAACGACGGTAATGTGGCTGCCAAATGGAATGTCAGTTATAAAGCCATTGACATGGTGAATAATGTGCTGAATAGCCTTGATGTAGTTAATGAAGATCATTTGGACAGGATAGAGGGTGAAGCACGTTTTATCAGAGGTATTCTCTATTTTGAACTGGTTCGTTTTTATGGTCTCCCCTACAACCTGGGTCCGGCTAATCCCGGAGTGCCACTTATCCTCACTCCTACGGCTGGTATAACTGAAGATAATTACCCTGAACGAGCTTCCGTAGGTGATGTGTTCGACCAGGTAATTATTGACCTGGAAACAGCCAGGAATAAACTTGCTAATGTAGGTACAGGTGCAGGCGCAAATGGTGGCCGGGCAACCAGCAGCACATCTGCAGCATTTTTGTCAAGAGTACACCTGGCAAAAGGAAACTGGCAGGAGGCCGCTGAATTTGCTAACATAGTAATAGATAATTTTGGCGGACATGATGCATTGCATGATACGCCTCTCGCTGCTTTTAACAATGACAGTTATACAAGCGAAGATGTCTTCATGATTAACCAGAATGCTACCAGTAATGCCGGGCAGGCCAATGCCGGGATCGCTACCTTTTTTGCCAGCCTGGACGGCATGGGACGGGGTGATGTCTATCTGTCAAACGCATATTTTGATATGTTCGATCCCGATGATCTGAGGATTCAGGTCACTGAGGATGAAGGTATCACAGATATTTCGGATGTGCCTACCATGGTGTATGTTGGCGTGGGAACTGATCGCGGAAATGAGATGACGAGCAAATGGGGTAAACACGACGCCAATATTAATGTCATCCGCCTGGCGGAAATGATCCTCACGCGTGCCGAAGCGAACTATCGTAACGGCAGTGCCATCGGCGCAGATCCGCTTGACGATATTAACGCGATCAGGACAAGAGCCAATGCAGGAGCAGAGTGGACCTCTCTGGATCTCGACATGATTCGTGAAGAACGTTTCAGGGAGCTTTCCTTTGAAGGTCATGCCCTGCATGACATGCGTCGCTTCCATGGAAGCACCGTGGCTCCAACAGGTTCACCCTACGAAGGGGAAACAATCCACTGGGATGACCACAGACTTGTATTGCCAATACCACAGCGCGAAATAGATGTTAATCATAATCTTGAGCAAAATGAAGGGTATTGATCAATTTGATCTGCCGGTTTAATCACCTGGAAACAAAAAAACGCAATCAGCTTAATATCTGCTGATTGCGTTTCTGCTTCGTCGGGGTGAGAAGACTCGAACTTCCGACCCCTTGCACCCCATGCAAGTGCGCTAGCCAACTGCGCCACACCCCGATTTTGCGTTGCAAAAATAATATATGATATGGATATTACAAAATTTTATTCCACAGGAAAAGCATTTTCCAAAATATCTAACGCCTCCACTGACATTTCTCAACCTGAACCCCGAATCGCTTCGCTCTCGGGACTTCGCTCTTGCTCAGCCTCAGCCTACATCCTCGCTTTCCACTCGATATCCGGCACACCTTGTTCCTGTGCAATCTTGCGGGCCAGCACAAAGAAATAATCCGACAGGCGGTTAAAATACCGGATTACCAGTTCATCCACTTTGTCGTGTTCGGCCAGCTGGGTAATGATACGTTCGGCCCTGCGACAGATACAACGGCATACATGGGCTTGTGAGACAGCACGATGCCCGCCGGGAAGAATGAAATGTTTTAGCTCGGGTAAGCTTTCATTCATTTTGTCGATCTCCTTTTCCAGCAATATGATATCGTCTTCATGCATGCTGGGCAAATATTCGGGCTGGCAGCCGTGATCACATGCCAGCAGGGACTCAGCGGTAAAAACCCTGTCCTGGATCTCGAGCAACTGGTCTTTGTAATGAGAATGGATGTCTTCATCCCTTAATAGTCCAATAAAGGCATTAAGTTCATCTGCTGTGCCATAAGCCTCGATTTTAAGATGATGCTTGGGGACGCGCCGGCCACCCAGCAAAGAGGTTTCTCCTTTATCACCTGTTTTGGTGTATATCTTCCATTCTTCCATTATTATCAAACTTAGTAGATGCGTTTATATCAAAGAAGGGGTAGATTGCCTGCAATCATACTTAACTGTTGAGCACCTGTGATAAGGTAACGATCTCTTCGTTCTTTTCATCTGATTCTACGAGTCCGTCGCGCAGACGAATAATTCTGTGTGCGTGTTTGGCGATGTCTTCTTCGTGAGTTACGAGAATAATTGTATTACCAGCTGTATGTATGTCCTGGAGCAATGACATGATCTCTATGGATGTTTTGGTGTCCAGGTTACCCGTGGGTTCGTCTGCCAGGATAATAGAAGGCTTGTTTACCAGGGCTCTTGCCATGGCCACGCGTTGTCTTTGGCCACCCGAAAGCTCGTTGGGCTTATGGTGCGTACGGTCAGACAGGCCAACCTGGTTCAGCACTTCATGGGCACGGTGCCGGCGTTCCTGTTTGGCCTGGCCGGCATAAATGAGTGGCAGGGCCACGTTGTCCAGTGCAGTGCTGCGGGGCAATAGATTAAAGGTTTGAAAGACAAAGCCAATTTCATTATTACGAATATCAGCCAGCTCGTTATCACGAAGCTGGCTGACATCTTTTCCGTTCAGATAATAGCTGCCGCTGGTTGGGGTGTCAAGGCATCCCAGGATGTTCATTAACGTGGACTTGCCTGATCCTGAAGGCCCCATCAGGGCAACATATTCATTTCGGTTAATAGTTAAAGAGACACCCCGAAGAGCGCGTACTACTTCGAGACCTACCTTGTAGTGCTTGTGGATGGATTCGATCCGGATGGTTTCTTTTGACATGGATAGAGATATTACTGACCCTGATGCAGATGACAAAGGTACTGGAAAAACAAAAACCCCGGATCAGTATTATTTACTCATCCTGCACTTTTATCGTACAACCGATGGCTCTGGTAAACTCCGGATCCGGTCGCTCTCCTGCCATAATTGCTTCAATGGCATTTGCCAGATAGGGTTCCTCAACGGCTTCTGCATCCCGGTAGTTGTCATCGATAGCTCCGATATAGGCTACTTCAAAGTGATCACCCTTGTTTTCCAGGAGGTAAACATGGGGTGTCCGGGTTGCACCATATTGCGGAAATATGGTTTGGTCTGCATCCAGGATGTAGTCAAACGGGAAGTTTTTCTCTTCCGCCCTTTCGATCATTTTTGTGTATGAGTCGGCAGGGACGACAATGGAGTCATTTGGATTAATGGCTATCACGGGAAAGCCCTGGGGGGCATATTCATTGTGAAGCTCAATCATCCTGTCTTCGTATGCCACTACGTAAGGGCAATGATTACAGGAAAAAATAACCACCACACCTCTCGCATTGTCATAGTCGGATAAGGAAACATGGTTGCCATCGATATTCAATAAATTGAATTCGGGAGCTCTGTCCCCTACCCCTACACCATCTTCGGCTAAAAGTCCAATGCTGAACAAAGCCAGCAGTGTAAACATAAACATACTTTTCATCTTCTTTTTGGGTTTTGGTTCATACAATAATCATAATAAAGGTAGCACAATTTCCTCAAGTTCGTCATATTTAAACTCCTTTTCGTAGAACCCGCGAAAGGAATTATTGTATATTACTGTGGCTGGAATGGCGCCGCTCCATTCTTCACTTACAAGCGGTATCCAGCGGTTTGCACTGACATCATCCAAAAGGATTATTTCACTCTTCAGATTATGGTTTTCAATAAATGGGATGACCCTGCTGTCCAGATGGTCGGGGTTATCCAGGCTCACCAGGATGACACGGAGGTTCTTGTCTTTATAATTTTCATGTAATTTTTCAAAATACGGAATCTCCCGCACACATGGCGCACACCAGGTAGCCCAGAAATTTATCACATAAGTATATTCATCCTCCTTTTCCAACATGGGAGAAAAAGTATCAAAGTCCATGATGGCTATCTCATCGTTTGCAGAGTTTGCCTTCAATGCTGGTGTGATAAAAAAGAAAGTCACTATATAGACCAGAAAAAGTTTTTTCATTGTTTTTTGCAGAGTTACCGGTTGATCCTTTAAAAAAACAGAAGTTTTGCCATAATGTTCAAAATAATTTTTTAGTTTTATACATTGTGCATGATAGAAGAAAATGATTTTGAATAACTATTTTGTTTATGTTTGACATTTGAAATAAAGATAGCTTATATAATGCGATATATATACTTCCTTATGTTTTTCATGGTGTCTTCTGCGTTATACGGGCATGACAGAGATAGTCTGCTTTTGCAAATCGGGCAACTCCCGGCAGAAGATGTGAGGAACATGCATGCGAAGGCTTTGCTGGCGAGTGAATTGTTAACGACCGACCTGGATTCAACAGGGCTGTTGCTGGAACAAAGCAAATCTCTGGCAGAAATGCACGATCACCCCGTCGAGCAGGCGGCCTGGCTTAGCTTCAGTGGCGCTTACAATTGGTACCGGGGAAACCGTGACAGTGCCTTGGTAAATTACCGGATTGTTCATGGCATGGATCATCCGGATATAACCAACCGGCGGGCAGCCGCTGCTGTTAACCTGGCTGCTCTTTTCCGGGGCAGGATGCAACCCGACAGTACCTTGTATTATTTTCGCCTGGCCCAGGCATTGTTTGCCGAGGTTGGTGACAGTGCAGGAATTGCCCATGCAAATTATTCCCTGGCAGATAATTACTACCGGCA
>SLEW01000175.1 GCA_007124575.1 Bacteroidales bacterium
GAATCGGGTGTGATCGATTATGGCGATGCTTTCCGGGAAGCCCTGAAGGAAGGGCGTTGGGACCTTTCGCTTGTCGACTATGAGGCACTGCTTTCGTCGCATGCCACCCTTGTTTTTGGCCAGATGAATGAACCACCGGGAGCCCGGGCACGTGTTGCCCTTTCTGGTCTGGCACTGGCTGAATATCTTCGTGATGGCGACCTGGAAACCGAAGAAACAGGTCATGATATCCTCTTTTTTATCGATAACATTTTTCGCTTCACGCAGGCAGGATCTGAAGTGTCGGCACTGCTGGGCCGCATGCCATCAGCCGTAGGGTATCAGCCCACCCTTGCCTCTGAGATGGGCCTGCTGCAGGAACGCATTACATCCACAAAAAGAGGATCCATTACCTCCGTGCAAGCCATCTACGTACCCGCCGACGACCTCACAGACCCCGCCCCGGCAACAGCTTTTGCCCACCTGGATGCCACTACCGTGCTGAGCAGAAAAATCTTTGAGCTCGGCATATACCCGTCTGTCGACCCCCTCGAGTCTTCATCCCGCCTGCTGGACCCGGCTGTAGTGGGGGAAGCACATTACCAGACAGCCCAGGATGTAAAGAAAATATTGCAGCGCTACAAAGACCTGCAGGATATCATTGCCATCCTTGGCATGGAAGAGCTATCAGAAGAAGACCAGATGGTGGTGAAAAGAGCCAGGAAGGTGCAGCGATTTCTCAGCCAGCCCTTCCACATGGCCGAACAGTATACCGGACAAAAAGGGAGCATGGTGCCTCTGGAAGAAACCATCAAAGGGTTTTCACAGATCCTGACCGGCGAACTTGACGATATCCACGAATCGGCATTTAATATGTCAGGAACCATCGATTCGGTCAGGGAAAAAGCAAGACATCAGACCATCAATCATAAGACAAGCTAACCCATGTTTCTCAAGATCATCAGCCCCGAAAAAATGGAATACCAGGGTGAGATAAGCCTGGTGCAAATGCCCGGTGAGATGGGATCCTTTGAAGTGCTGAAAAACCATGCGCCCATTGTGGCCCTGCTCCGGCAAGGCACGGTCAAAATTATCGATGCAGAACGCAATACCGTTATCATGGATATCCCGCCAGGTGTGGTGCATGTAAGAGATAACCAGGTGACAATTGTCCTGCAAAAATAATGACCGAAAGCACTTTTTTCTTATCTTTACGAAAAAAAACAAATGTTGAGAAAAAGGTGGGTGCAGAATGATGAAAATAATGAGGACATTGTAGAAAAGCTTGCCACCACCCTGAAAATAGACCATATCCTGGCCCGCTTGCTGGCACAGAGGGGGATTTATACTTATGCTGAAGCACGTGACTTTTTCAGACCGTCGCTGGATAGCCTGCATGACCCCTTTCTTCTGAAAGACATGGATCTGGCCATAGAACGCATTGAACGGGCTTTGGATCAGGGTGAGCGTATCCTTATTTATGGTGATTATGATGTGGACGGCACCACGGCCGTGGCGCTCGTCTATGATTTCCTTAATGATTTCCATTCCAATATAGATTATTACATTCCCGACAGGTATAAGGAAGGCTATGGCGTGTCTTTCGAAAGCATCGATTATGCCCTGGCGACTGGTGTGAGCCTGATTATATCGCTCGACTGCGGGATCAAAGCCCAGAAGCAGATCAAATATGCTACCGACAATGGCATTGACTTTATCGTGGTAGACCACCACCGCCCCGACGATGTGCCTCTTACCGCCCTGGCTGTCGTGGATCCCAAACAACCCGACTGCGAATATCCTTATAAGGAACTTTCAGGCTGCGGGCTTGGCTTCAAGCTCGCACAGGCCTTCTATCAGAAGAGGAGGCTGCCATTCGAAGGCCTGGAAAAGTTCCTTGACCTCGTGGTGGTGAGCATTGCCGCTGATGTGGTGCCCATCACCGGAGAAAATCGTGTGCTGGCATATTACGGCATCAAAAGGTTAAACTTTGATCCCAGGGCAGGCTTCGAATCAATCCTTTTCTATAGCAACGTGTTCCGGAAAACCAAACCCGGCAAAGGGTCATCGTTTACCAAAGAGCTCAGCGTGAGTGACCTGATGTTTATGATAGGCCCCAAGATAAATGCTGCCGGAAGAATTGAAAAAGGGAAAAAGGCAGTTGACCTGCTGGTATGCAAGAAAATGGGAGAAACCCATGAGCTTACCATCGCCATCAACGATAACAACACGGAACGGCGCAGCCTGGACACCGATATTACCAGGCAGGCTATGAGCATGATCACGTCTGACCCGGAGCTCAAAAACAGCAAGGCCACCATCCTCTTCGATCCGGGATGGCATAAAGGGGTTATTGGCATTGTGGCATCACGCCTTATCGAATCCTATTATCGTCCCACCATCATCCTGACCGAGTCAAACGGCCTGATAACCGGCTCAGCCCGGTCGGTCAAGGATTTTGATGTGTATAACGCCATCGATTCCTGCAGTGATCTGCTTGAACATTTTGGAGGGCATAAGTATGCCGCGGGGCTCAGCCTTAGACCAGAGAATCTTGAGGCCTTCAAAGATAAGTTCATGCAGTTTGTGGAAAACACTATTACCGACGTCATGCTGGTGCCTCAGATCGAAGTTCATGCTGAGATCAGCCTTGGCGGTATTGCCGGCAGGTTTTTCCGTGTCCTGAAGCAGTTTGCACCCTTTGGGCCGGGCAACCCTAACCCTGTATTTGTATCCAGAAATTGCGTGGTACAGGGAAACGTCAGGGTGGTAGGTAACAAACACCTGAAGTTTCGGGTATCACAACCAGGCCTGGGCAACGTGGAGATGCCTGCCATCGCCTTCCAGCAGGGTCATCAGCTCATAAACATGAAGGCCAGTAAGACTTTTGATCTCGCTTACCAGATAGAGGAAAATGAATGGAACGGCCGCGTTAGCCTGCAGCTTAACGTGAAAGACATAAAGTTTAACGTGTAGTGTGTTTTTTTCCTGTTCCCAGGGAAAAAAAGGGTTCCACGCAAAGGCTTTATGTGTCCTCTCTTTGCGGTTTTTGCGTGTTCTTGTTTTGCGCTCTTTGCGAGGAAAAAAGATACCATGCCAAGGCCGCAAAAGTTTTCACGCAAAGGCCGCAAAAAGTTTCCACACAATATCTGGCTATTTCCGGCCGAAGTCAGCGGGGATCTCACCCCACGCCTCTGTTTCCCATTTCATGATGGGAATGTCCCAGGTGTTGTTTTGCAGCCAGTACTCGGCGCGTTTTATCAGATTAAAAACCTCCTTGTTCTCTGCCCGGGGCTCTACTTTGGTGCGGGCTTTTTTATTTCTTACCCAGCTCATGGCTGTCTTCGAATCGGTATAGATGGGCCGGTGAAAGTTGTGCTTCTTGCACCATGCCAGGGCGTGCACGATGGCCAGGAACTCCCCGATGTTGTTTGAACCTCCTGCAAAGGGCCCCATATGGAAGAGGCGCGCACCACTCAATGTCTCTACGCCCTGGTACTCCATGCGTCCTGTCGTGCTGTTGCAGGCCGCATCCACCGAAATGCTGTCCATCAAGGGTTTGCCAATGGCCTTGAGCTCCTCCGGTGACAACCGGCTTTGATGTTTGTCTTTCCCTATGTAATCAGCATAGTTGCCATCGAAAGCCTGCCAGGCCTGTTCTTCAGTGGGAAACGACTTGTAGATGGCTCCCTGGTAGCCCTCCACGGCCTTACGGCATGCGTTCCAGCTGTTGAAAACCCCGGTTTCATTGCCGCGCCAAACCGTATAGTACTTTTTCCTGGCCATGGTTTTAATTTGCGAATATCAGAGTTTGACTGCTCCTGTGAATAAACCATCAATGGTCAGGGCTGTCTGAGATGCAGCCCGCATTCTGTCTTCTTCATCCCGCGCCAGCGTGCATCCCGCTCATGCTCGCCTCCATTTGCCGGCTGCGTGCAGGGCTCACACCCTATGCTTTTATACCCTTTGGCTTCCAACGGATGAACAGGCAGCCGGTACTTGTCAATGTACGCCTCCACCTCTTCGTTGGTCCAGCTAAGCAGAGGATGATACCTGATGGTACCTTGTCCGGCCTGCTCTTCCTCCCTGAAGCTCCGCCTGTTACTGTTCTGACCGGCACGTACACCGTTGACCCACACATCATATTGCTCAAACAGCGCCTCTACGGGCTGAACCTTGTTGAGGTAGCAACAGTAGTCCGGGTCATAAGTAAACATAAGGTTGCCCTGGGTGTTGGTCTGCATGCTCTTGGGCACGTGGGGAAGCAGGTTGATCACGTGAAGGTCAAGAAGCTCTGTGACACGTTCCTTGTATTGTATGGTTTCAGCAAAATGAAATCCGGTATTGATAAAGTAAATGGGGATGTGCTTGTTGATGCGGCTGAGCACATGGAGCAGCACCACGCTCCGGGTCTGAAAGCTGGACGTGGCAAACAGCCTTTTCCCCGACTGCTGGTACTCCTTTATTTTTGTATTGATACGGTGTATATCCATAAACATCCCCAAAAACAACTCCAACAAATGTAATGAAAATACCGCACCCGGTAATCCCTTCAGACTAATGTGCAGGGCCGACGCATGAAAATTCTAACAGATACAGGAGGTAATTCTCATTCCAGACTTTTCTAAGGCGTTTGGACTTTAACCTGTCTTTGTTTTTTTTCTGACTTCCGTAGACGGTTTTCCTTGTTTTGTAATGTGC
>SLEW01000015.1 GCA_007124575.1 Bacteroidales bacterium
AAGCTGCCGTCATCAGCATATATGTCGCCACGAATCGCTTCTATCGTCGCATACCGGGTAGTGGTCCTGCGGGCCATCTCACGCCAGTATTCCCCTTCAGCGAACTGAATATAGGCCACCTTTCCAATGACCAGTAAGGCAAAAAAGGCCATCAGGAAATAGATAAGGCGCATCCTCCATAATATGTCGCTTCTCTCTTCCATTAGTTGTTTTGGGTGGTGGTATTATTTACTGATTAACCAAAGTGGCCTGATGATCATATCCCTGCACGGGTCAGCGTCTCCATCCAGGCAAACGATCCCATAGCTTTTTCTCTTCTTCGGGCAAAAGTTGCCTGGGAGGCTCGGTGGGCTCTGTAAAGCCCTCGGCCCGGAGCCTGCGTGCCATTTCAGACTGCTTTGTCAGATGCATGTAATCAGACCTGCCCTGGATGTATTTGACCCTTAATTCGGTCATTTCGTTTCGCAAATGTTCCACTTCTCTCGTTTTTCGCTCAGCATAGTAGGTGTTGAAAATGAGAAACAAGGCCAGGGCAGACAAAAACAAAATAAAGCGCATGGCCGGCATATTGGTTCTTCCCAGGAACAGGCTGCCGTCGAGCATGGCCGACAAAAAGCGGGAAAAACCATTATCTGTGGCTCTTGCTTTCTTTTCCTTTTTCTTGTAATTGTTACCTGCCATGGTGATTGACTTTTTCAGCTACACGAAGCCTTGCACTTCTGGCTCTTTTGTTTCTTTCAATCTCAGAATCATCGGGCTTTATTGCTTTTGACAAAGGCAGCCATGGTGTTACAGGATGGCCGTAAAAATCCTTCTGTAGCTGCCCTTCAAAATTTCCCGTTTTCATAAAGTTTTTTACAAGCCTGTCCTCCAGGGAGTGATATGAGATAACTACAAGTCTGCCCCCGGTCGTCAGCACCTCCAGGCTTTGTTGTAAAAAGATCTTCAACGCCTCCAGCTCCTGGTTAACTTCTATGCGTAAAGCCTGAAATATCTTTGCCAGAAACTTGTTTTCCCTGCCCCTGGGTGCCAGATGCGAAATTGCCCCTGATAACCCGGATGTGCTGGTAATATGTTTCTGTGTTCTTTTCTTCTCTAATTCATAAGCTATTCTCCGGGCGTTGCGCAATTCCCCGTAATAATAAAGCACGTCAGCAAGCTTGTCCGTGTCGTATGTATTTATGATTTCTGCGGCAGTGGTCTTAGCCTGACGGTTCATCCGCATGTCGAGCGGACCGTCAAACCTTGTTGAAAATCCGCGATCCGCCTCATCAAACTGGTGGGAAGAAACCCCCAGGTCGGCCAGGATCCCATCCACGGGAATGCTGTCATAATGCTTCAGGAAGTTTTTCATGTACCTGAAGTTGTGATTAAGAAAAAGGATTCTTTCATCACGGGGCACGTTGGCGGCTGCTTTTTCGTCCTGGTCAAAAGCCACAAGTCTTCCATTTCCCAGCTTATCCAGGATGGCCATGCTATGCCCGCCGCCACCGAAAGTGGCGTCCACGTATGTGCCGCCAGACCTTACAGCCAGCGCTTCAATAGCTTTTTCTGGCATTACTGCATTATGATAAGCCTTCATCGTCACCTCCTGATGATTGGTTTATCTTGCCCATCACTTCTTCTGCAAGAGAAGAAAAATCATCTGGTTCGTTAGCCATCATTTTCTCATATGCATCCCTGGCCCATATTTCTATCCTGTTGCCATAAGCGAAAAGCACAACCTCCCTTTCGATCCCACCATAACTTATTAACTGTTTTGGCACAAGCAACCTTCCGGTTGAATCCAGGCGGAGGTCACTGGCCCCTCTGAAAAAATACCGCACAAACTCACGGTTTTTTTTGTTGTATAGGTTCAATGCGTTAACTTCACGCGAAATTTTCATCCATTCACTCCGGGGATAGAGTGTAAGGTTATTTTCGAAACCACGGTTGATCACAAAATGCTCCTGATCCTCCGGTCCAAGCTGCTTTCGCAGCCCCGAGGGCATCATTAAACGGCCTTTTGCGTCAACTTTACATTCAAATTCTCCCAGCATAATGGCACCACGTGTTGTGTTTTAAAGTGTAAATATATGAATAAAATTACCACTTTTTACCACTTTTTACCACATTGTTAATAACTTTTTGGTGTTTGGATTTTGTATATGCCGGGATATATGGGTTTAATGTCCAATGAATCAGCTCTTTGCAAAAAAAATTTAACGCCCTGGGCGGGGATGTTTTGTGAAGAACTATTGTAGGGATTCAGGTCTGAGTTCAATGTGTTGTACATCTTGTTTTTGTTTTTTATATTTTTGTAATTTTCGGATAAGTTTCGGGCAAATGGCTTTTCGGGAATTTTATTTAGTTGCATGAGAGATGAACAAAGAGGAGTTACAACTAATTGACGTTGACAAGGTACTTCGCGCAAAGACGGGTGCAGCATATCGCTTGATTCCCCGGCCTTTGATAAGCTACCTGAAGCGCATTGTGCACCAGGACGAGATCAATGAAGTACTAAGAGAGCATAGGGGTGAGGATGGTTTGTCTTTTATCAAATCCGTATTGATTGACCATTTTGATCTGGATATTGAGGTGGTGAATTTTGAGCACTTGCCTGCGGACGGCAGATATGTTGTAGCATCAAATCATCCTTTGGGGGGGTTGGATGGATTAGCTTTGATGCATGTGATTGGCAGGAAGCGCACGGATTTCAAGTTTTTAGCCAATGATATTTTACTGGAGCTTAGCAACCTGAAAGATTATTTTGTACCTGTTAACAAGCATGGCCGACACAAGATTGAATCTGTCAGGGCATTGGAGCGTTGTTTTGCTTCAGATGACCTCGTCCTGATCTTTCCCGCCGGCCTGGTTTCGCGAAAGCAGGGTAAACAAATAAAGGATCTGGAGTGGAAAAAAACGGTGATTACCAAGGCTGTTAAGCACCAGCGGGATGTGATTCCGGTATATATTGAAGGGAAAAATTCCGCATTTTTTTATAATTTAGCTCGTTGGCGGAAGCGTTTGGGCATTAACTTTAACCTGGAAATGCTTTATCTGCCAGATGAAATGTTTAAGCAGCAGGAGAAAAAGATAAGGATTATCTTTGGCAAGCCTGTTTCGTATACTACCTTTACAAAAGAATTTTCCCATCATGAGTGGGCGCAAAAGTTGAAGGAGCATGTATATCGTCTTCCGGAAGGAGACGTAACGTTTAATGAATAATTTGAACCAGCAGGAGATGAAAAAGAATGAAAAGCTTATACCTCAGGTAGACAGGGAGCTACTGAAGGAAGAGCTTAATAAAGATACATTTTTCAGGCATACCAACAATGCGCACAATGAAATCTATGTAGTAGATGCACATGGTTCGCCTCATACTGCCAGGGAGATAGGACGTTTGCGTGAGCTTTCCTTCAGACAGGCTGGCGGGGGTACAGCTAAGGCCTGTGATCTTGACTTTTTTGATACGGCAGAGGTTCCTTACAAACAGCTCATTGTTTGGGATCCCGCAGCCGAAGAGATTATCGGGGGATATCGCTACATGTGCTGCTGGGAGGTGCCTTTTGATGAGAAAGGATCTCCTCAGATTGCCACGGCGGAGCTATTCCGGTTTTCTGACCAGTTTCTGAAAGATTTTTTTCCCTACAGCATTGAGTTGGGTCGTTCTTTTGTTCAACCTGCCTATCAGCCCTCGAGAGACAACCGTAAAAGCATTTATTCACTTGATAATCTGTGGGATGGCCTTGGTGGGCTTATGGTTGAGTATCCGGGGTTAAAATATTTTCTTGGGAAGGTAACTATGTACCAGCATTTTGACCCCTATGCGCGTGATCTCATCCTCTATTTTATGCATCGCTTTTTCCCGGACCCGGATGAACTGATAAGGCCTATTGAACCCCTAACGATCCATACACCAGAGGAAGAGCTGGAAAAGGTATTTACCGGAGACAGTTTTGAGGAGAACTATCGCCTGCTCTCACACGCAGTTCGTCAGCGAAAAGAGAACATCCCACCTCTTTTTAGCTCTTACATGAGTCTCAGCCCTACCATGCGTACCTTTGGTACTGCTTTTAATGAAGGTTTTGGCGGTGTGGAGGAAACAGGCATCATGATTACCATAGATGACATCTATGAGGCCAAATCGCGCCGGCATGTGAGTAACTACAAAAAGAAAAAGGCCTGATCCGGCTTACCCGGTTTATTAATTTTACAAGCATGCAAATCCGATCGGCTGAATTCGTGAAGAGCTCTAAACACGCAAAGGACTGTCCGGAAGCTCCTTTTCCTGAGTATGCCTTCCTTGGGCGCTCCAACGTCGGGAAGTCTACCCTTATTAATATGATCACGGGCAGAAGCAAGCTTGCCAAAACCTCCTCATCCCCGGGAAAAACGCAATTGATCAATCACTTCCTGATAAATGATGCCTGGTACCTTACCGATTTGCCCGGATATGGTTTCGCCCGCGTGCCCATCCCAATAAAGAAGAAATGGGAGCACATGATAAAAAACTACATGCAAAACAGGGAAAACCTCATGTGTTCTTTTATTTTACTTGACAGCCGTCATGGACCCATGAAGAACGACCTGGAGTTTCTGGAATGGGTTGGCAGCAATGCACTGCCTTTGTGCCTTGTATTTACCAAGGCGGATAAATTGTCAAAATCACAGTTACAAAGGAATCTCAGCCTGTATCAAAAGAAGTTATCGGAACAATGGGAGCCACTCCCCCGGATGATTGTCAGCAGCAGTACAACCAAAGACGGGAAAGAGGACATTTTGAAGCTGATCTCACAAAGCAATAAAATTTTTGTGCCTCCAAAACCTTTTTGACTTCAGGAAGTTTAACCGGGACGGTAACGCGACTGCGTGAGAATTTTGCGGGCATCTGTTTCATTCATAAGCTCCTGCAAGCTCACTTCCTGGTTTCGTTTCATGTATTCTCTTACGATTTGCCAGCCAAGCCAAACACCCGTTCTGGGGGCTGAGTTTCTTGAAAAGGTTGAGGTAAACGGTGCTTCCCCGGTAAATTTTGTGATGGCACTATGATCCGTGCTGTATAACAAATCGTTGTCTATCTTGTATGTCCAGGTTCGGCCGGCATTTCTTTTTATCCAGGCATTTTGTGTCCCGGAATATTTTATTTTCAATGTGTCGTGCAGATGTGGCAACATGCAATCCAGGAAATATAACTTTTTACCCTCGTATATCATATGCTCCAAAAGGGTTTCAGGCACCGGCGACACTTCAGCAAGATGCTTTAGCGCCATCATTTCCATCACATCAGCCGGAACCCGCTCAGGTAACATCCAGCGCGATTGATAAGCCGGAATGCCTAGCTTCTGATATGCCGTATAGTCACTGCCGAGGTAGGTGTCCAGGGCAATGGCAACATTCCCGTCTGCATAAATAATAGGCATATTGTAATCAACACCGGATATGTAAGTGTACACCAGGGGAATTGATTCCCCGGGGAAATGGTAGCTGTAATAACGAAAAGCCTCCGTAAGTGATGCAGACAAGTCATGCATGTCTGGCCAGACTTCACGGCTGTCGAGGTAAAGATCTATCATATATGGGTCGGTAACATAGTTGTACAACTGTGTTATGCCGTCTTCCTCATCAAGGTGGTCTCCCAGGAAAAAAGAGAAATCATCCTTGTAGGGATCAATTTCCTTGCGAAGCACAAAGGGGTTTAAATTAAACAGCACCTCTTCATATTGCCTCACTCTGATGCTGTCAATCTCAATATCAGACAAATCGGCTTCATAAAAAGGTCTCTTTTCCCAGCTTCCGCAAGAAAAAAGAAGGCCTGTCATGATGAATCCGGTTAAAAATAAACCAAAGCTTCTCATCGTTGTTGTATCTTTACAGAACAAATTGTTTTTCTTAACTTTGGCCTGAGTCAGTGGCTCAATGCCGGCAAAGGATAAAAAGCAGGCGTGACCAGTAATTAATTTATACGTGTTTGTTAGCACCTAAACACGCATTACAAACGTAATTATTTCATGAAAAGTATGAAAAAAATCACTGTTTTACTCGTATTCTTGTTGGCAGCCGGGCCGCTCCTGGCTGATGACGACTTTGGCTTTCGTTTTGGGCTCAATGCGTCACCCAACCTGTCCTGGTTCCGCACAGAGACCCGCGGCTATGATAACAGGGGCGTTGAACCCGGTTTTTCCTATGGCCTTATCATTGATTATGAATTTGCACAGAATTATGCCGTCACCTCAGGTTTAAACATCCTGAGTACAGGAGGAAAAATGCGCTACAGGTATTTGCATGAAGGAACTGATACACAAAAACGAAGAGACTATAACTTAAGATACCTGGAAATTCCTCTGGGACTCAAGCTGCGGACAGATGAAATGGGTTTCATTACCTACTACGGACAGTTTGGCCTGGGTCTTGGTTTTAACATCCGCGCAAAGGCTGATGACCGCATATACCTTGGTGATGAAGGCACATTGCGTTTTACTGACGTTGATATATCAGATTATACACGTTTTCTTCGTGCTTCGCTTGTTATTGGAGCCGGTCTGGAATATAACTTGGGCGGTCAGACTTCACTGCTTGGGGGTATCACTTTCCATAATGGTTTTTCCAATGTCCTGGACGTCGACAACCCGGCTGTCGCTACATCACCAAGCGCAGTCAACAACTATGTGGAGCTCACCCTTGGTGTAATTTTTTAAATCACAACCCTGGTGTTTTTACACAGCCAGGGTCCTGTGTCTGTAATCTCAAACTACAAACCTGATATTCCGGTATGCAGCCCGGGTGCTGTGTCGGTAACCCTAAAACCCTGTTTCTTATGCGCATTGCCATATCCCAGCTAAACCTGCATGTTGGAAACTTTGCGTACAACCGCCAAAAAATCATGGAGGCTATTGATTCAGCCAGATCGCAACATGCCGACATGGTTATTTTCCCGGAGCTGTCTGTCTGTGGCTATCCCGCCAGGGATCTGCTCTATTCAAAAGCTTTTGTGGATGAGTGCATGGAAAACACGCGGACTATCGCTGAGCATTGTACAGATATCGCTGCTATCACAGGTGGTCCATACCCGAACTCTGAAAAAGGGGGAAAGGAATTATATAATGCTGCCTTTCTTCTTTATGATGGGAAAATACAGCATGTCTTCAGGAAAGCTTTGCTCCCGACCTATGATGTGTTTAATGAATACCGCTATTTTGAAGCAGCCCGCGACTTTCATACAGTAGCCTGCAAAGGGAGTCGCGTGGCGATTACCGTTTGTGAAGATATTTGGAACCCGGACACACGGGGTATGTATCCCATAGATCCCCCTGCTATCCTGGCACAGGAAAAACCGGATTTTATGATCAATATATCAGCTTCGCCCTTTGCCTGGGATCACCTGGGTGAACGTATGGCCATGCTGGCAGAAAATGCGAGAAGGCATCAGCTTCCCCTGTTTGCATGCAATTTGGTAGGAGGACAGACGGACTTGCTGTTTGATGGCGTTTCGGGTGTTTTTGACAAGCAAGGCCGGTTGGTTGACACCCTGGCGCAGTTTGATGAGGACTTTAAAGTTTATGATCTGCATGAACTCTCAGAAAAACCCGACATCCCTATTCCGGGTACTCCCAATAACGATGAGAAATGTCAACTCATTCTGGATGCCCTTACCATGGGCCTGCGCGACTATTTCCGCAAAACAGGCATGAAAAAGGCTATCCTGGGTTTATCCGGCGGTATTGATTCAGCAGTGACCCTGGCCATTGCCGTACGGGCCCTTGGCAAAGAAAATGTTTGGGCTATTCTGCTGCCCGGACCGCATAGCTCCCAGCATTCTGTTGACGACGCCGTAAAGCTGGCCAGGAAACTGGATGTCAGCCATGATATCATTTCCATCGGGGAAACGGTGTCAAGCCTTGGTAAAAGCCTGGAGCCCTATTTTAAAAACACCTCCCCGGGAATAGCAGAAGAGAATCTCCAGGCGCGTGCGCGTGCCGTTATCCTGATGGGGCTGTCAAATAAATTTGGTCATCTTTTGCTTAACACGTCCAATAAAAGTGAAGCTGCGGTAGGTTACAGTACCTTGTATGGCGATATGTCTGGAGGCCTTTCCGTGATTGGCGATGTATATAAAACCGATGTGTACGGACTGGCTGCTGTTATCAACAAAGAAGAAGAGATTATTCCTGAAAATACCATAAGCAAACCACCCTCTGCCGAGCTTAAACCCGATCAGAAAGACACCGACTCCCTGCCTCCTTATGAAGTGCTAGATGATATCTTGTTTCGCTTACTTGAGCAGAATAATGATGTTAACGATATTGTTTCCGGGGGATATGATCCTGAGCTTGTAAAAAGCGTGGCCCGGCTGGTTTTTTACAGCGAGTACAAGCGCTACCAGACACCACCAGTGCTGCGGGTTTCCAGAAAATGTTTAGGTATCGGCAGGGAAATGCCCCTGGATGGTGATTACGAGGCGATATGCAAAACCCCGGGCCAATAGTGTAATCCTCAGATGGTGAATCGTTTACATGTGTTGCTCCTCCTGCTGCTCAATCAGACCATCCAGGTGTCTTTTTACTTGCTTGTTGAAGCAACCCGGCAGCCAGTCATGGCATAATATTTGGCCACTTTTTGAAAAAGTATTATTTTTACAAAAACTAAATAAAGATAAAAACCTCGTCAAAATACAAGTTATGGCACAGAACCCTGAATTAGTTAAAAAAGTAGAAGGTGTAATAGATCAGATCAGGCCTTATCTGGAGGCCGATGGTGGCAATATTCGTTTTGTGGAGATCACAGACGATAACATAGTGAACGTGGAGTTGCTTGGAGCTTGTGGTTCATGCCCAATGAGCCAGATGACTCTCAAGGCTGGTGTAGAGCAGGCCGTAAGGAAAGCGGTTCCGGAAATCAAGGCAGTGGAGGCCATCAATTAGGTTCTTCAAAGTGTTCCGGCAGGATCCCAGAATTTCTTCCGGAAGTCCACGACGCGATCATTTTCAATCCTGATGTTTTCATTTTCCAGGAGTTGTTGCATCATGGAAGGGCTCCCGAAATGATGTTTGCCGGTGAGTATCCCCAAGCGGTTCACTACTCTGTGAGCTGGTATTCCCGGGCAGGCGTTGTGTGACTGGTTCATAGCCCAGCCCACCAGGCGGCTGCTTCCTTTGCTGCCAAGAAATGCGGCGATGGCTCCGTAGGTAGTTACGCGTCCCCGTGGAATCTGGTGCACTACCTCATATACCCGTTCGAAGAAATTTTGCTTGTCACTTTCCATTTGCATTATAAAGGGAAAACCTGATATAGTGTATTGGCTTTCCTTCTTTCAGAAATTTCTTTTCGTAAAAAGTTTGAATGGACTTCAGGGGAAAATCTTCGGTTTTTGGGTCATTGTATAAATCAGCTGTATGATATTCAAGTTTGTGTCTGTCTTCAGCGATCACATTCAGCGTGTAATGGTACAGTGTCCTGTCGTCTGTTTTGAGATGCACAGGGCTGCCTGCCTTTAAAATATTTTGATATCTCTCGAGGAACCAAGGTGATGTCAGTCTCTTCTTCTCCCTGGTTTTTCGTGGCTGGGGGTCAGGAAAGGTAAGCCAGATTCCGGACACTTCGTTTTTGGCAAAAAAGCTGCTGACATGCTCTGCCTGGATCCGGAGGAAAGCCACGTTTAGCAAAACCATGTCCATGGCATCTTTGGCACCTTTCCAGATTCTGTCTCCCTTAATGTCGATCCCTATGAAATTATATCCCGGGAAGGATTTTCCCAGGCCTGTTGTATATTCGCCTTTCCCACAACCAATTTCCAATATGATGGGGTTGTCATTTCGGAAAAAGCAGTCGTTCCACCTGCCCTGGTAATCGAAACTGGTTATGGTGTGTTGAGATTGTGGCTGGATCACGTTGGGGAAGCTGTTTATCTCAGCGAATTTCTTTAATTTATTCTTTCCCACAGCTCAAAACAGTTAAATAATCATATTAGCGATGCAGGATCCATGCGACTTCCTTCAGATCCGGCGGCAGGGTTTCTTTTTGCCTGGAAGCTTCGTTCAGGTCGTAGTAAAATCCATAACTGACCCTGTGATAGTGGGATGGTGTTCGGCCTAGTACATTAGCGCGTTCTGCGCCTTGTTGCTGCAATTGCCTTGCGAGTTCACCGGCTTTCTCACGGTTTCGGAAGCTCCCTACCACCAGGTAATAAACCGGTCGCCCCGGCTCGGGTTCAAGCATTGCCGGGTCCGGCGCTTCTTCAGCAGGATCGGGAATATCCGGGTCAGGAGTTAGCTCTTCTTCATCAACTTCGGCCATGGCTTCGTCCAGCTCTTCCTCATCAGGCGGCATGACAAGCTCCTCCTGTTCCGTGCTGAAAATATGCCAGGTGCTTATCAAACCCTGGTCGCCAAAAAAATAGTTGAAATTAAGAAGCAACACCAGCAGGATCACCAACAGAGGAATGCCTATGATCAAAAGCCACTTAATAGGCCCAGCGATCCGTTTCTTTTCTTCATCTTCTTTCATGGTTGTTTGGTTTTGGTTGTCATCTTTTGCCGGTGAGTCCGGAAATGTTTCATCAAAAGCGGTATGGGGGAGATCTTGAAAACCGGGTTTGCTTTCTTTTTCCTGATCTCCTGAGGGCGTTCCGCCACTGTATTCTTTGGACGGGGGTTTTGTGTATAGGGCTGCTCCGGATTTTGGCTCAGGTGTCTTTACCTCATCCGCTCCGGGTGCCTCATCCAGGTAATTGGTGCTTGTATCAGGATCGAACTGAAGCTTTCCCTCCGGATCTTTGTGAAAACGCCCCAGGTTTTCCAGCTCAACCGTTTTACCCGCATCAAGGGTAAGGTTTATTTCGCGAACAATGTCTTCCAGGAACTGACGGATTTCATCGCTTCCTTTGCCTGTGCGGCTGGCCATGAATTCAATCAGGGCTGTACCTCCCGTTTTCGGCTCTTCATTGAACTCTGCTGTCTTTTGGGGAGCTTCCACAATCTTTTTTTCAGGAATGAACCTGGCAGGAGTATATTTTTTGGAAAAAGTGCCAAAATCTGGCAAGGTAACCTGCTCACGTTCGTGAAGCAATTCACTGATATGTTTTCCTAGTTTCATGTGTTACTCCTTTTTTCTTTTGTCGATCCTGAGTAGGCCTTCTGGAATTTTAAACTAATATAAGAAAAAATATGATTAGATGGTTTCTCTGCATTTGGCCACTGAAGTTTACCAGGTCATATGTCAAATATTTTCCAGGTCTTCGGGTGTATCCACAGCGATGGTATGTTGGGTAGTTTCTTCAAGAAAAATTTCATAGCCGTGTTCCATCCACTTTAGTTGTTCAAGCGATTCTGCTATTTCCAGCTGACCTGCCGGCAACGTGGTGATTTTTTTCAGGGTCTCAATGCGGAAGCCATATAACCCTACGTGTTTGTAGTGAATGACCTCAAGGTCGCTTCTGATATGGGTTCCGTGGCGGCTATAATAGGGTATAGGCGAACGGCTGAAATAAAGTGCTTTCCCGGATACATCACAGACAACCTTTACCAGGTCGGGGTTAAGACTGTCTTCTTTATTTGTCAGGGGCATTCTAAGACTAATTATCTGTTTTTTGAGGTCTTTGAGGGCATGGGCAATCTGCTCAATCTGTCCGGGATCAATAAACGGTTCATCTCCCTGGATATTAATCAGCGAGTCCTGATCAGTATAAGTTCCCTCCTGGTTTATTATTTGGAAGGCTTCCAGGCACCGGCTTGTGCCATTGGGGTGTTTATTATCCGTCATGACCACCTTACCAAAGCCAGCCACATGCTCAAAGATCCTGTCGTCGTCGGTAGCCACTACAATATCATCCAGAAGCGTGCAGCTTCTCGCCTGTTCGTATACCCTTCTTATCATGCTTTTTCCACGAATCATGGCGAGTGGTTTCCCGGGAAATCTCACCGATCCATACCTGGCAGGAATTATACCAATACACTTCATAGAAAAAGCAATTTTATTTTTTGCAAAGCTTTGTATTACAGGTTAAATCAGAACAAGCCATGTATTTCGGCATCAATTTTTCGTATCACATCACCCAAATCTTTCTGCTTTTCACTGAATTTCAGATTGTCTACATTAATCACCAGCAAGTTGCCCTGGTCGTAACCATTGATCCAGTTCTCATACCTTTCGTTTAGTTTTTTCAGGTAATCGAGGCGGATGGAGTTTTCATATTCCCGGCCTCTTTTCTGAATCTGGTTAACAAGGGTAGGCACACTGGCTTTTAAATATATGAGCAGGTCTGGTGGTTTAATGAAAGAGGCCATTAGCTCAAAAAGGCTTGCATAATTATTATAGTCTCTGGACTCCATCAGCCCCATTTCATGAAGGTTTGGTGCAAAGATATAAGCATCTTCATAGATGGTTCTGTCCTGGATGACTGTTTTTTCCCTTTTCCTGATTTCCACGACCTGTCTGAACCTGCTATTGAGGAAGTATACCTGCAGGTTGAAAGACCATCGTTTCATGTCTTCATAGAAATTGTTCAGGTATGGATTGGTATCTACGTCCTCGTAATGGGCTTCCCAGCCATAATGTTTTGATAGGAGAGCGGCCAGGGTGGTTTTCCCGGATCCGATATTCCCGGCAATGGCGATATGCATGTTTCTGTAGTTGTTGGTTAGTGCTTAAGGCAAAAATACATTCTTTTTCGGGATTTATCTATGGTCAGCATACATTCATGCCTGACGGGTAAATTCCAGGATGCTATCCACGTATTTTCTGTTGTTAAATAGCCTGGGCACTTTGTTTTGGCCTCCTATTTTGCCCCGTGACTTCATCCACCTGAAAAAGGTTTTCTCCGGCACAATAGTGATATTGGGCTTTTTCAGCATCAGGTCAGCACTTCTTTTGGCATCATAATCGGAGTTTAATTCACGTAACTTCCGGTCAAGGGTGTCTGTGAAATGATCCAGGTTGTTGGGTTCTTTTTCAAACTCAATTATATATTGGTGTGCGGCTGAAGCATCATCATCCAGGTATATGGGTGCAGCCGTAAACTCGCTGATTATTGCATTTGTGGCACGGCATGCTTTGTCCAGCGCGCTCTCTGCGTTATCGATAATCACCTCTTCACCAAAAGCATTAATGAAGTTTTTGGTGCGTCCGGAAATGCGAATGCGGTAAGGGGAGAGGGACGTGAAACGTACCGTGTCACCAATCATGTAGCGCCACAGTCCAGCATTGGTACTGATTACCATAGCATAGTTGGTATCTTTTTCCACTTCAGACAATGGGATGGCCTTTTCTCCTTGTTGACCGTAGGCATCCATAGGAATGAACTCGTAAAAAATGCCGTAATCAAGCATAAGCAACATTTCATTAGATTGCGGAATGTCCTGGATGCCAAAAAATCCTTCTGAGGCATTATAAGTCTCCATGTAGCTCATATTATCTGATGGAATGAGCTTTTCGAACTGACTTTTATATGGGGCAAAACTTACGCCACCATGAATAAAAAGTTCCAGGTTTGGCCACACCTCCAGGATATTGTTTCTGCCTGTTACTTCAAGTATGCGTTTTAACAAGACCAGGTTCCATGAGGGTACTCCGCTGATATTTGTTACATTCTGGCTGTAAGTGACATGGGCAACCTTGTCGAGCTTCTTTTCCCAGTCGTCAAGCAAAGCCAGGGAAAGATCCGGCGTTCTGAAAAACTCACCGTATGGAGGAGCATTTTGCAGTAAGACGGCGGAAAGGTCCCCGATATAAACCTGGTTGTTTATCTCAGAAACTTTATGACTACCCCCCATGATAAGGCCTTTGCCATCAAATATTTTTGAACCGGGGTTATTATGGCAGTATAGGGAAAGTACATCTTTTCCCGCCTTATAATGGCAATCTGCAAGCGCCTCCCGGCTGACAGGTATGAACTTGCTACGGTCGGCAGTTGTGCCGGATGACTTGGCAAACCACTTTATGTCTGTGGGCCACAGAAGCTGCTGCTCGCCCTGCATCATACGATCCACATAAGGTTTTACGTTTTCATAATCCTGTAATGGAACCTTATTACGGTATGTTTCATAATTTCGTATTCCGGCGTAACCATATTTTTTTCCCCAATGAGTATTACGGGCGGCATATAGAAGGTCTTTGAGTGTGTCTTGTTGCACCTTTAAAGGGTGCGAACGGAAATATTCGATCTGTGAGACCCTCTTCTTAAGAAACCAGGAGATGACATTATTGATTACAGACATGAACAATAATACTTTTCGAATACTATATTTTTCACAAAAATAAGGATTATCAATACACCATCTGCCAGTTTTGTCGTTATGCTTAAAAAACCTGCTATATGAAGCACACGTAAGCATTGTTTATTGCCGGCATACTACTATCGCATAAAAAACGTATTTTTGATGTGTAAAAACGATTGATTTACAGGGAGGGAATTACCTTGGGCTTATTAAAACAAATTACCGGACTGGAGATATACTCTAAGAAACAACGCTGGAAGCTTTATCTGTTAATGTTTGCCGCATTGATCGTGCTGGCTTCGCTCTATTATACCGACATCATGGTTCGTAAAATAGCCCGTGATGAGCGACAGCGTGTGGAGCTCTGGGCAGATGCCATCCGAAAACGTGAAACGCTTCTGCGCGACAGTGAACGACTGTTTACCGAAATCCGGCAGGAAGAGGAAAAACGTGTTGATTTGCTGGTGGATGTGTATGAACGCCTGGAGCATGAAGATGACAGAGATGCCCTGACATTCTATATCAATATTCTGCAAAGCAATACAACCATACCTCTTGTTCTTACGGATGAGAAAGGAGAAGTGATCAGTAAAGCCAACCTGGATGAGCAGTTTCATGAATATGATACGTTTACAGGAAGGTTAGCTGATTTTTTCTCAACCTATCAACCCCTGAGTTTTCCCATTAATGGAGGACATCGCTATGTATATTATGAAGATTCAGGGGTTTTTACTGAGCTTCGCATTGTGCTTGACGATCTTATTGACACATTTATTTCTGATCTGGTGGTGAATTCTGCCAATGTGCCTGTGATTGTTGTAAACAGGTCCGGGTCGGAACTTATTGCGCATGGAAACATCCAGGGCGTGGATTTTGATGATGAAGAGCAGGTTCAGGATCTGATCCGCTCAATGGCTGGAAAGAACCGCTACCTTGAGGTTAGCTTACCCAATTACGGGCCTTCGTATGTCTACTATACCAGTTCATTGCTTCTCACACAGCTCAGATATTATCCTCTCGCTCAGTTTGTTGCCATTGGAATATTTCTGTTTGTGGCCTATATGCTTTTCAGCATGGCCCGCAATGCCGAACAGAACCAGGTATGGGTGGGCATGTCGAAAGAAACGGCACATCAGCTGGGAACGCCTTTGTCATCTCTCATTGCCTGGATGGAGATGCTCAAGATGAAGGGGGTGGATGAAGAAACCATCACGGAAATTTCAAAAGACATAAAACGTCTTGAAAACATAACTGAGCGGTTTTCCAAGATTGGTTCGCCTCCTCAGTTGCTGACCATGGATATCCGGGAGACATTGGATGAAGTGGTTGACTATATGCGCTTACGGACGCCGCGTAAAGTTTCTTTAAAGGTGGCAGCCCCAGGAGAACCCGTAGAGGTTCCTCACAATAAAAATCTTTTTGGATGGGTTGTGGAAAACATCATCAAGAATGCCATAGATGCCATGCACGGCTCGGGGAATATATACATCAGCCTGGAGGACTATGAAGACCAGGTGCTGATAGATATATCTGATGATGGACGGGGCATTCCTGCGTCAAAACATAAAGCTGTTTTTCATCCCGGCTATACAAGCAAAAAAAGTGGCTGGGGCCTGGGCCTCTCCCTGAGTAAACGTATTATTGAGCAGTATCATGGAGGCAAGCTTTTTGTCAAAGACTCGGCCACCAATAATGGTACAACTTTTCGTATTGTACTTAAAAAGTAACAAGATCAGGCATTTTTGCGCTTTTTTCTTGCACCTGCGAT
>SLEW01000267.1 GCA_007124575.1 Bacteroidales bacterium
GCAAAATGGCCCGCGCGCTGACCCAGGTTATGCACCTGGTTGGCAATAATTTCCCTTGACGAGAGCGAAAGTTGCTGAAAAACGGCTGCCGAAGGCCGTTGAGTCTCTGTTTCCGGCAGCATTTCATCGGGCTTGTCTTCGGTCAGCACACTGATCTCGTCAAAAAAGCCGGATGCATGGACAAAAAGCGCATTGCCTACACTGTCGGCGAGCTTGTTGGCCTTTGCCAGGCTTGCTTCAAACGCTTTTAATGAAATATGGGGCAACTCCAGGATGGTGAGATCGGTATTTCCCGATTCGGCACCTATGATTTGGTGGTCGGGCAGTTGCTCCACAGCATTGTTGACCACCTTTATATCAGCCTGGATGCGGTAGTTTTCCAGCATCTGACTGATCAGACTATACGTGGCATCGGTGTGGGAGCTATGGTTATTTATGACAAGAATGCGAATCTTTGCTGTGCGCCATTTCTGGCTGCTAGTGATAAAACGCAGCAGCAACAGGCTCATCAGCAAGCACCTTCCTGACCCCGTCCACCAGAAGTCTATGCTCTTGCAGGCACCAAATCCTTTGTCCTTGTCGTAGCTGAGAAACGCCAGGTTATAATCCTGTCTTTTGAGGTTACTGAGAAGAGAAGCAAGCTTTTCGGGATTTTTGCTGTACCGCGGCCATCCCATGAGTATCGTGTTAGGTTCAAAGCCCGTAAAGCCATACACACGTGATATCAGGTCTATCCCTTCATAGACATCGCGGCAGGTGTGGCGACGGGTAAAGACATCTTTGCGCTCACCTTGTTTACCCTGCATTTCCACTTCTTTTACTCCAAAGAGCACGTCGCCAGACGAATGCTCGGTAAGTTCAAAGTTGGTGAACACGCCCATCTTCCCCACCAGGGCCTTGGCCATCTCCACGAGGTGAGGCCGGTTCTTTTCGCCGCCGCTGAAAAGCATAACGTTGGGGCGCCAGTTTCGCAGCTTCTTGCTGCTTGTGCTCAGACGCGCCAGTCCTGTCTTCACCACGGAAGACCAAACGCCGGTCCAGGTATCGCCGCTCTGCAGGTTCAACTCTTTCTTCTTCAGGAAAAGGAAGAGTGCGATAAGCACCACAGATGCCACGATGAGGGCAGCCAGATCGAGCTGTATCATCACCACGATGCAGGCAAGTGCCCCAATGATGCTCACGAAGCGGGGTATCTTAAAGGATGGCCTGAAGTCGCTTCCTGCCCAGCTTTCGATGGCATAGGTGATGTTCAGAAAGCCGTATATGATGATGAAGAAGGTGGTAACGATGCGTGCGATCACGTTCAGCTCGCCAATGAGGATGCCGGCCAGGGCGATGAGAAAGGCAACTGCCAGCGCGTTTCGGGGCTCGTTGGAGACTCCATGCCCCCTGGCAAAAAACCCGGGCAGGATACGGTCCCTGGCTACCGCTTGCAGGATGCGCGGGGCACCGAGGATGCTGACCATCCCCGAAGAAAGGGTGGCTGCGAGGATCCCTGCGACGACCAGGGCAGGAACACGCGAGATAGAAAAGAGCACCCCCGGATCGTGCATCAGCAGCTGCCTGTCGACGGTAAAGGCAAAAAACAGGGTCAGGCCGACATATACCAGCAAGCCCACCAGGATGGCCATGATGGTACCCAGAGGAATGTCTTTGCGCGGATCTTTGAGGTCGCCCGACATCGACACGCCCGCCTGGAAACCGGTAACCGCCGGGAAAAAGATCGCAAAAAGAGCGATCCAGGGCAGAGAGCCATCTGCTACGCCCAGAAGGGGTCCACGGGGTGCCAGGTCGTGGCTTCCTGCAAAAATGGAAAGCAGGGACAGGATGATGGCGCCCATGATCAGGTATTGAGCTTTGATGGCCAGCGAAGTGCTGATGAAGGTGATCACGGTAACCGCCAAAAGGGTGATCGTGCCAGCTAAACGGATGTTATTCAGTGTGGGCTCCAGCCCGAGGACAGGCATAAGGGTTTCGGCAAAACCAAGCAGGTATAGGCTAACGCTGAATGACAGTCCTACAAAAAGGGCCACACCCAGGGTGCCGCCAATGGGCAGGCCCAGGCTTCGCGAGATGATGTAATAACTGCCGCCGGTCTCCACCCGTTTGTCGGTGGCCACGGAAGCCACGCTCAGGCCCGTACTCACGGAGATGATGTGTGCCACCAGGATGATGCCCAGCACGGACCACAGCCCGGCCTGTCCTACGATCCATGGCAGCCGCAGATACATGATCACACCCAGGATGGCCAGGATGGAGGGAGTGAAGACCCCGGAGAAGGCACCGAACTTCTTTGCTTTTGCCACGGCTTTAACTTTTTTATTACAGAAGTAAAGATATGAAAAAGTTTATTGAAGAAAGGCAGGCTTGACTAATTAAACAACTCCGGCTATTAGCTAAAATCAAGGGTTTAAAAACAATTCCCGGGAAAACTGCCGGCTTTTGTGATTTTCTGAAACAATATCCCTTCATGTCTGTCAATTCAATGTATTATTCTTATCTTTGATTATGATCCGCTAATTTTTTCCATAAATTATTCATTTTAAAAAAAAAGCCATGAAAAAAATCTTCCTTTTTATAACTGCATTAACAATCCTGAGCACCATCAGCCTGCAGGGAAAAGCCCAGGCCAGCTTTGAACCTGGCCAGCTTGGCATTACTGCCGGTATTTCTTATGGATTAGACGTTGAAGAGCCAGGCATTCGTGCTGGTCTGACCTATTTTTTCACACAAGAGCTAAGGGGTGGTGTTGACTTTACCTATTGGATCCTGGAAGATGTATTGGTTGAGCAGGAAGAAATATCCAACACCGGGTATGAGTTAAATGCAAACCTTCACTTTTTGTTTTACACATCCAACAATCTGGTGCTTTATGGCGCAGGCTCTGCAGGCATGCACTTTGCAAGTACTTCTTCTGACATACCTGAATTTGATACGTCTGATTCTGAATTTGCTGCTGGCCTGGGCATTGGTGCTGAATTAAATTTCGGCATGCTCTCGTTTTTCGCTGAACCAAAAATTTTCTTCAGTGGATATGACCAGCTGAAGCTCAACGGTGGCTTGCGGTTGTATCTGTAATCCAAAACATCCAGCATGATTAGAACAACTCTGACACATCCATTGCTCAGCCTCATCTTCCTGTTAACGCTCCCGTTTTTCCCAGCTGTTGCCAATACACCGGAATGGCGTGCAGAAGAGGTACATGTCAACCTCAGCACACCCTACCACGCCCTGAAGACCCACCTCCATTTCCTGCAGCCGGATAGCTATGATGAAGAGAAGGCAGCACAAGCTTTCATGCATCCCGAACTGGACCCGGAGGAGGCCCAGGAAGCGGCGGTGAAGCTGAAACAGGTTTTCGACGGCAGGGGTTACTACATTGACGTGGACGCTGCGCCCGATGACCCTGAACACACGGATACAATTCACGACACGCACCGGTACACCCCTGCGGAGCAGTTGCCGGAGATCTTCCTGTCCAGGCGCGGCGACCGGTGGCTTTACAGCCTCGAGAGCATCCGCGAGATCGAGCGCCTACACCGCGAGGTCTTTCCTTTCGGGCCTGACCTGCTCATCGAGATCTTTCCGCGCACCGGACAATATAAATTTGTCGGGCTCTACCTGTGGCAGCACCTGGGAATCCTGCTGCTGATCCTCCTTAGCTTCCTCATCCACAAACTGCTCACCTTCCTGATCAACAAACTGCTCTACAAAGGCGCTTCCAAAATAGGATATGACAAGCTGGTGAGACCTTACCTCTTACCAGTAGCCAAGCCACTTAGCCTCTTTGTAGTCTTCCTTTTCATCCTCATCGTGTTTCCGGTGCTGCAGCTCCCCGTGGAGGTCGCACGCTACTTCACCTTCCTCTTCCGTGCCCTGCTGCCCCTGTTCGCCACCATGATGTTCTACAAGCTGGTGGATGTATTCTCGCTCTACCTGGAAAAGATAGCCGGTGAGAGTGGCAGCAGCCTCGACAACCATGTGATCCCCATCATAAGGAAGGTGCTGCGGGTGTTTGTGCTGATCCTGGGAGGTTTGTTCATCATGCAGAACCTGGATATAAACATCACCGCCCTGCTGGCAGGCCTTTCCATTGGTGGGTTAGCCCTGGCGCTGGCCGCACAGGACACGTTGAAGAATTTCTTCGGGTCGCTGATGATCTTCATCGACAAGCCTTTCAAGGTAGGACACTGGATTACCAGTGGCGACATGGACGGTACCGTGGAGGAGATCGGATTTCGTTCCACGCGCATCCGCACCTTCCGCAACTCCCTCACATACGTGCCTAACGGCAATCTTGCCGATACCTCTATCGACAACCACGGCCTGCGCAAATTCCGGCGGTTTTTCATGCACATCTCCATCACCTATGACACCCCACCCGACCTTATTGAGGTCTTCGTGCAAGGCCTACGCAAGATCGTGGCCGACCACCCCAAAACCCGCAAGGATTTCTACCTGGTAGAATTCAATGAGATGGGCGACTTCTCCCTCAAGATCATCTTCTACATCTTCTTTGCCGTGCCCACCTGGACGGAAGAGTTGCGCCACCGCCACGAGATCCTCATCGAGATCGTGCGCCTGGCCGAAAAACTGGGCGTCCGCTTTGCCTTCCCGACAAGCACCCTGCACATGGAAAACTTCCCGGGAAAGCACAGCCTTACGCC